>DAORAG010000229.1:0-5374 GCA_035344095.1 Cyclobacteriaceae bacterium
ACTCCTAATGAAGCCTGCGCAACTGTTGAGGTACACTCTTCGGGTCTATTTATGATTGATCCCTGTTGTGGATCATCTTTTTCATTTGAGGATGGAATGCCAAGTGGCGGACCTGCGTGGCGCCCACTTCGTCAATATCGTACTCAATTTGATGGAGGTGTCCTCACCGTCACAGAGGAAATCCTGAATTAGTATTTTGCATGTTTACTTCCGTAGAAGAAGTAGATACCCAAACCGATCAGGATCCAAATCCCACAGATGACGAAAATGATGGGGTTGAGGAATAGCATCACTCCACCACAACAAACAATCCCCATAATAGGTACAAACGGGAACAATGGTGTTTTAAAAGGTCGTTCAAATTCAGGGTGTTTGTACCTCAATAAAAGTATTCCCAGGCAAACGATCATGAATGCCAGCAACGTGCCAATGGAAACAAGTTCGCCCAGAATGCCAATTGGAAGCAGCCCACACGCAATCATGGCGATTGCGCCAGTAATTACTGTTGCCACATAAGGTGTTTGAAATTTCTCGTGAATTTTAGAAAAAGGGGCGAAGAATAAACCGTCATTGGACATTGAGTAAAACACGCGTGTTTGCCCCATGAGCATCACCAGAATTACCGAACTCAGTCCCGCAATTGCGCCAAGTTTAATAAACGGACTTAACCAAGCCAGTCCGCTCCCAGCTTTGTCGATTGCAACAGCTATAGGTGCGGCTGTATTCAACTCATTAAAAGGTGCAATACCTGTCATCACAAGGGCCACCAGGATGTACACTACGGTGCATATTAGCAGTGATCCCAAAATCCCCCAAGGCATATCTTTCTGCGGATTTTTTGCCTCCTGGGCAGCCGTAGACACAGCATCGAAGCCAATGTAAGCGAAGAAAATGACCGCAGAAGCCCTGAAAATTCCAGTCCAGCCGAATTGGCCAAAATTTCCAGTATTCTCAGGGATAAACGGCACCCAATTATCATTGTTGATGTAGAACCATCCCGCAATGATAAATAGCGCGATGACGGTCAGCTTGAGGATCACCACGAAATTGTTGAAGTTGGCGGATTCTTTGATGCCCCTGTAAAGAAGTATAGTGATAACGAGAACAATGATAACTGCAGGCAGATTAATTATCGCTCCTGTAAAAAACATCTCGTTGTTTTCATTTATCGAGATGGGTGCGGTCGAGAGAGCGGTGGGTATATCAATTCCAAAGGATGATAAAAAGTTGACGACATAGCCCGACCAGCCAACTGCAACAGTTGCTCCTGAAAAAAGATACTCCAGAATCAGAGCCCAACCAATTATCCACGCCACAATTCTTCCCATTGTAGCATATGCATAAGTGTACGCGCTTCCTGCGATGGGAATCATGGCCGCAAATTCCGCGTAACACAATCCTGCAAATGCACAGGCCATTGCAGAGACGACAAAAGAAATTGCAACAGCAGGACCAGCATATTGTGCTGCTGCTTGGCCAGTCAAAACAAAAATTCCGGCTCCAATCACGGCACCAATTCCCAGTGCAACGAGGTTTGTTCTACTTAGTGTCCGTTTAAGAGTACTGGAACTTCCCGACTCAGCTTTTAATACTTCCATCGGCTTCGTTTTGAAAAGGGAATTTGGCATAACAGTTTGAGTTGGTAACTCTTAAAAGTAAAAAGAATTGAGTGGGTAACTCAATGAAACCAAACTAAAATTATTCCGGAAGTGTAAATGTGAAGCTAAAACTGGTACGCTGTGTTTCTTTTACTGGGGGATTCCATTTTGGGCCATTGGTAATCACTCTGATCAATTCTTCATCGCAACCAAGCCCCAGTGATTTCTCAACCTGAAAATCAAATGGCGTTCCGTCTTTTCCAATTCTAAAAGATACAATGACCTCCCCTTCAATTTTGTTTTCAACCGCGCTTTGAGGGTACACTAAGTTTTTTTTAACGTAATCTTTATAGTCGCCTTCGCGCGAAGAAACGGCCGATGGCTGTTCTGCTGCTCGCTGAGCCAATTTTTTTGATTTCAATCCCTCACTTCTGGTATCTTTTGCTGCGATATCCGCTTTTGCCTCTTCTTTCCTTGCTGCACTAATCTCATCTCGTGCCCTTAACTCTGTGTCATCCTCAACCGAAAATGCTTCTTTCTCAGCGGAAGTTTCTGTTAAGGCTTGTTCGGCAATCAAATTTTCGTTGCTAAGTGTAGCGCCAGCCGCTTCATTCTCAGTTGCTGGTTTTGTTTCGATCGGCTTCAGGGCTTGAGAAGCTGCGTGTTCACGTGTTGCTATTTTTGGGGTGGCATTAATTATCGGTTTCGGTTGCTCGGTTTCTCCCTGACCTTCCTCTCGCTGTGGTATTGTCTCTTCTTTTGGCTGTGCCGGGGCTTCAGCGACTTCATCTTGTGATGCTGAAGTTTTGTTTAACGCAATAGAATCATTTTCTTTTTCCGTGGAAGAGATGTCGATAACTACATAGGTGACAGCTACGATCAATATGATGGAGGCCGCAATTCGCAATGGCCAAATTATCTTATTCTGTTTTTTGTGGAGGATTTCTTTTTCAATCTCGCGTACATCTTTTTCGAATTGTACCTGGCCAATTGATTCAGCTCCCTCCAACGCATCAGCAAGAAACGGGTCATTTAGGGCCTGCTTTTCGAGCGCATGCATTTCCTTGGGAGACAATTCTCCTTTCAAGTATTTGGCGATTTGATCGTTGAGGCTATTCACCTTCCATACATTTTTTCAGGTTCCTTTTCCCGTTCTGAATATGGCTTTTCACTTTTCCTATATCGATTCCGGTTTGTTGTGAAATGTCCTTGTAGCAAACCGACTTCAGATAGAATAATTCCACACATCCTTTTTGCTCGTCACGCAATTGTTCGATACATCTTTCCAGTTTCTGCAAATCTTCCTCTTTTGTGTGAGATTCACTCTCAAGATGCAATTCCAGGCTGCTTTCCATAAAGGTCTCTCTAAATTCTTCGCTGTATTTACTCTTGGCGGCTCTCAGGGTCATCAGGCAATGGTTTCGGCTGGTGGCATATAGCCAACTTTTAAAGTGTTGAATTTCGTGATCTATTATACTTTTCGGAAGTTTCTCGAAAATCTGCATTACAGCATCTTTAGCGTCATCCCGGTCCTTCAGGTATTTTAGGCACACCCCGTAGATCATAGTGCTATACCTTGAAAATAGTACTCCAACCAGCTTGATTTCTGGGGTCTGCTTGTATTCTGCTATTATGTCTTCATCTGATTTCTCAGAGTCCTTTTGTCGGAGGAACATTTTCCAAGTTAAAAATTATGTAATCATTTGTGGAAATAGACCAGACCTCGTACCCCGGTTAAGAGTCAGATGATTCTTAAGCAGTCAGCGTACCAAAAAATGGATTTGAGGTTGACGAAGTTCTTGAATTGGCTACGCAAGCAAAGGGCAATGGCAAGAGGGATATCGCCAGGAGTTTATCAACCGGATTAAAGGCTCAGAAGCTAATGAACAACCTCTGGAATTGCCTTTTTCTTACCAAAAAGCCGTCTAACGGGCTTTTTGGGCTTATAAAATCTTGTTTTGTGTCTCGCCAAACAGGAAATTTGCAATGCTTATCACTATGAACAACAAAATCAGTGCGGTAATCATCACCTACAACGAAGAGGCTAACATTGGCCGCTGTATTGATTCACTGCGGCCGATTGCGGATGAAATCATTGTGGTTGATTGTTTTTCAACGGATTACACCAAAGAGATTTGCTTATCGAAGGGAGTAACGTTTGTTCAAAATGAGTTTCTTGGCTTTGCCAATCAAAAGAACTACGCTGCATCTTTGGCCTCACATAATTATGTTCTTTCCCTTGATGCCGATGAGTACTTATCACAAGAGTTGACGGAATCCATCCGTTCAATTAAGGATAAGATGAAATTTGATGGGTACACGATGCATCGGCTATCAAGTTATGCCGGTGAGTGGATTCGTACTTGTGGATGGTATCCTGATACTAAGCTTCGATTGTGGAGAAAGGGAAAAGGGAGTTGGCGAGGGCAGGGTATCCACGAAAGAGTCGAACTGGATGGAGAGCACTCAGTACATCATCTGGACGGTGATTTGCTACATCATGCCTATGACAACATCACTCAGTTTCTTGAGAAGATACAGCGTTATTCAGACATCTATGCACGGGAACATCGGTTCAAACTAAGGTCCTCTGGCTTTAAAATTTTTTATAAAACCACGTTTGCATTCATAAAGAGTTTTTTTCTCAAGCGTGGGATTTTGGATGGATACAAAGGGCTGCTCATATCTGTCTGTAACGCCAACTTCGTTTTTTATAAGTACTCCAAACTTAGAGAGGCAAACAATCAGTTAAGCTCAAGCCTCATCATTTCAACCTATAATCGAGAAGACGCGTTGGAATTGACTTTGCTAGGAGTGCTGCAACAATCTGAACTACCTGACGAGGTGATTATTGCTGACGATGGATCGGGAAATGCGACCAAGGAGCTTATTGACCAATACAGAAGTAAGTTTCCTATCCCCATCATACATTGCTGGCACGAAGATCAGGGGTTTCGCCTGTCAACAATCCGAAACAAGGCTATTGCACGGGCGAGGGGCGAATACCTGATAATGATTGATGGAGATATCATTATGCACAAGCATTTCATCAGGAGTCACAAGCGAAATGCCAAGATGAATCAGTTTATTCAAGGGTCCAGGGTACTCCTGCAACAGGATCTCACCCAGTACACACTGGCCAATAAGCGAGTTTCATTCAATTTTTTCACACCGGGAATTCGTAATCGTTTTAATACGATATACTCTAACTTCCTGTCAAGAATTGTTTCGTTCTATAACAATAAACCAAACCGGATTCGTGGTGCCAACTTATCATTCTGGAAACACGATGTAGTTAGCGTGAACGGATTTAATGAAGATTTTGTGGGTTGGGGGAGGGAAGATTCAGAGTTTGCAGTACGCATGAACAACATGGGTATTAGACGCAAGCATTTGAAGTTTGCGGGATTTGGTTATCACCTTTATCACAAAGAAAGTTCTCGAGAGGCTTTGCGTAAGAACGATCTAATACTTGAGCAGGCCATTATTGAACAACTTACCAGTTGTCAAAACGGTATCGGCAAGTATATTGCCGCATGAAAGTCAGCGGTTTTTCGTTTGTCAGAAATGCAGTGAAATTTGACTATCCGGTGGTGGAAGCCATCACCTCCATACTTCCACTTTGTGATGAATTCGTCATTGCCGTGGGAGACTCTGAGGATGAAACGCGGACACTAATCCAATCAATAGGCTCGCCAAAAATCAAAATAGTTGATACTGTATGGGATGAATCGTTGCGTTCTGGCGGGCAGACCTTTGCACTGGAAACCAACAAA
>DAORAG010000230.1:0-5337 GCA_035344095.1 Cyclobacteriaceae bacterium
TGCTTCATTGGATGTAGTGGTTGTGCAAATATAGTTTAAGGAGAAGCTGATCCAATCCAATACCCGGATAATCTAATAATTACTTCCGGTTATGGCTCTATTTTTTATCTGCCTTCCATCTCCTTGTTTGAAGAGTCTATTCAAGATAATATTCGCCTCCACAACAATTCCCGGCACTTCAACTAATTGACCTTCCTTAGTTTCCATGAAAAAAAGGTCTTCTAAGGATTTTTTAAATTCCCCTAGGATAACAATTTTACCTTCAACTGTTTCCCTGTTCAAGTGATTGTAATCTAAGACCAAAAATTCGTTCAAATTTTTTATTAATTCTATTTCCTTAACCTCATTCTGACTTAGTGTATGAAATTTTTTGCTTGCTTCATCGCTGTAGTTGTAGGCAATTAGTTCTGGAAAGCTAAGCATTTGACCCTCTGTAGCAATACCAACTAAGGGGATAAAGGCATTAACAATTCCGCTTTCATGTTCAAGGAAACTTGACACACCAACACCCGTTGCCGGCCCAGTGAAATAACGATGAGATTTTTCATAGGTTGACCTATCATCACTTATGAACGAAACTAAGATTATTTTTTTTGCATTATATAAACTAAAAACAAGCAACGAGTCCTCGTGAGAGCCGTTCCAACTAGTAAAAATAGAATACACTCCTAGTACTCTTGGCCCAAGAGCATCAAGCCTGTCAATAGCAATACTAATATCTTCACGCGAACCCTCGCCTATATCAAAAAATACGATTGTTGAATCGTAAGGAACAACGGAATCTTCTTTTACTCGAGATGAACCCTTTCCACAACTGCATAGAACTATGACAAAAACAAAGATGTATAGTGATTCTATTTTCATCATTTTGGCCAGCCAATAAATTCGCTATTGTCTTCGAATTTAGAGCAATAATCCTGATCACAAAAAAGCCTCCCCTGCTTTCGCACGGGAGGCTTTTACCCAACCCCTCAATCCATCACAACCTTAAACATCCCCTCTCACTTCAACATCTTTCGTCTCTCCATCAGAAGTTATCGTCACGAGTCTATCACAATCACCATCACCATAGTCTATCGTGAGCTGACGGTTCTCGGTAGTTAGCGCCTTCACGCCCTGCACCGGAATAAAAACTTTATTAACAATCGCACACTCTCTTTTGTATATCAACGTCTCTACAATCTCCATAGTATATGATACACCATTTCTATTTGTTCCGCTTGCGGTGCCATCTACATGCCATTCATCATTGATAGGATTGGCTGCCCTCACACATTCACGGGTACGATCCGACTCTCTTGTGGCAAACGTCTCGTCAGGCCAGGTCACCTTTCCTCCAACCAACACGATATTAAACTTCGGATTCGACTCAAGGCTCTCACTTAGGTTAGTCACCGTGCGTGTGCCTTCGATCGCAATACCATTGATGGTGTATTCCTCGAGTGTGGTAACAATCTTGGACCCAGGGAAGAACCGTCTGCCATCGTAAGTAATGATAATCTTGCCCGTTCTTACATTACCCCTCTTGTCCTGACATCCATCACCAAAGTCAATAGTGATCGTACCTTTCGGATGCTCAGGTGTACTGTCATCAGCTACCACTATTTCCACAGTGGCACAATCGAAACGCTTGTCATTGATATTAATCTTTCGTCCTGCAGAACCTGCCTTTCCACCTGTGCTGGTGGCATCATCACTAGCTACAGCCAGAATTGACAAGTCATCTACTTCTTCAAAATAGGCATCCGAAGTAGCTTCGTTCTCAACCACCGTTTCATCGCTTGCTGAGATCTTTAAATCATTCTCGCTACAGGAAAACAGAAGTACCAAAGCAAACAAAAAACCCCACGCTACATTTCTCGTTGTTTTCATATACAATAGAATTAATAAGTTTGTTATAACCCTTAGAGGGATCATTATCGAAAAGGTTTAACTGCCGTGAAAAAAACATCCAAATCATTGAAAATCAGGTTCTCATCGCGGGCTCTGCCCTTTCTTATCTTGATAACACTAATTTGCCTGTCCACCCTTACTGCAAAGGCCCAAATAAAAATCGCGAAACTGAAATACGATGGTGGCGGTGACTGGTATGCCAATAAAACGGCTCTGCCTAATCTCATTGAATTCTGTAACCGTGAATTAGGAATGAACCTTAGCCCTGACGAGGAGAATGTAGAGGTAGGAAGTCCGGATATCTTTGCCTACCCCTATGTATACATGACTGGTCATGGCAATGTCGTGTTTTCGCCTGAGGATGCTTCCAATCTAAGGAACTACCTTATCGCGGGTGGCTTTCTGCACATAGATGACAATTATGGATTGGATAAATTCATTCGGCTCGAACTCAAAAAAGTTTTCCCTGAGCTTGAACTGGTTGAGATTCCATTCGATCATCCTATCTACCATCAGAAATTCAATTTCAGAAGTGGACTGCCTAAAATCCACGAGCATGATGGCAAGCCGGCTCAAGGCTTTGGCTTATTTTACGAAGGACGGTTGGTCGTCTTCTATTCCTACGAGTGCGATTTGGGCAACGGATGGGAAGACAGAAGAATTCACAATGACCCCGAGGCAAAGCGCATAGAGGCGTTGCAAATGGGCGCCAACATCATTTCATTCTGCTTCACTAGCAACTAACCTTTGTCAAAGATCTCAGCGAGCTTCTTCTGCAGGCCAGACCCTCTGAGGTTTTTGGCTATGATAACCCCATCTGGATCAAGAAGAATTGAAAACGGAATGGCCGTGATATTATAGTCTGCAGCTGCTTGTGATTCAAAATATTTGAGATCTGATACATGAGTCCAAACCAACCCATCTTCCTGAATGGCCTGAACCCAATCTTGTTTGTTGCGATCGAGCGAAACGCCAAACACTTCAAAACCCTGTTCATTGTACTTATGATACATCTTGACCACGTTTGGATTTTCTTTGCGGCAAGGTCCGCACCACTTCGCCCAAAAATCAACCAGCACATACTTTCCTCTCAATGAAGACAACGGTACTACCGTCCCTTCCGGGTTGGGTAGCGCAATCTCAGGAGCCGGTTGACCAACGGCCAGTACTTTCATCTTCTCAACCGTAGCAATAAATTCTTTGGCAACGGTATACTCCGGCCATTCCCTCTTAAGCATGTCTGCTACATGAAGATATAAATCAAAGTGTTTGTCGCGATCTAATATGTTCGAAGAGCTCAATAAGTTGATAACCGCTACTGACGGCCCTTGCTCACGCAGTAGAGTCGCTACTTTATCAGTTCCCTGCTCATACAAGTCCATATACTCCTCCTGCAGGGCTTCCATCGTTGCAAAATCGTTAGCCATCCGCGCCTCGTTGAACTTCACGTTGATATCCGCCATTTGCGGATTGCTTTGTGCTTCATTCATTAGACCTTGCACTTTGCTTACCAGTTCCATATCCGGAGATCCTTTAATCTCTACAAAACCGTTGGGGGAGTTTCCATCAACATTGATCTCAATATCGCTTTTATTCAAAATGAAGTCCACGAACTGCATCCCGTAAAAATTCAACCGATAATAGCCCGGCTCGTCAATTCTCACTTTCTGCTCGAAGGTGTAATCTTTATTAAGCTCAACGATCTGTGGCAGCGACTCCGCGTCAGGGGTATTGCCAAGCTTCTCAAATTTTATCTCACCATTTTGAGGAAAACCTACCTTCCCTCGCAATGTAACCTGCCAGCCCTTTTCCGGTTCGCAACTCACACCCACCAATACAACGAGCGCTAGTATTATGCTTCGTCTCATATCTCTGTTAGTTTTTTTATTAATACTCCATTTGTCAATTTGGGATCGGCCTTTCCCTTTGTCCTCCTCATCACCTCGCCCATAAACATCGAAATCAATCCCTTTTTACCTTTTTTATATTCTGTCACCTTCGCAGGAAAACTATTCAATACGTCTTCTACAATTTGTGTGATTGACTCTTCGTCTGAATCCTGTAACAAATCCAGAGATGCTGCAAGTTCCATCGGCTGTACATCGGGATCAAGAATCATTGCAGGGAACAACTTTTGAGAAGCCGCAGTAAAACTTATTTTTCCGGACTCCACCAGCTGAATCATTTCCGCAAGTCTTGCTGGCTCAATCACAAACTGACGATCACTTAAGTTATTCTCATTGAGATAAGACTTCACCGGCCCCATCAGCCAATTCGATATCGCTTTATATGAATTGCAATGCTGCGCAACCTCTTCGAAATACAACACCATCTCACGGCTCTCGGTGAGCACCTGGGCATCATAAGCCGGAAGCTGATACACTTCAATTAGCCTCTGTTCCATCTCTTCGGGCAGCGTGGGCATTGAGGACTTAATCTCCTTCAGCCACTCTTCAGAAACGATCAGCGGACTTAGATCAGGGTCTGGAAAATAGCGATAGTCATTCAGCTCCTCTTTCGTACGCATTCCGTTTGTCTTGCCAGTACCCATATCAAACGTACGCGTCTCGGAAGAAATGGTTCTTCCATTTTCCAACTCCGATATCTGTCTTTCAATTTCAAATTCGATTGCACGTTGCACGTTGCGAATGGAGTTCATATTCTTCACCTCCACCTTTTTACCCAAGGTGGTCGCACCTTTTAACATAACCGATATGTTCGCATCACAACGAAGCGAACCTTCCTCCATGTTGCCATCGCAAATTTGGAGGTAGCGAACAATCTTTCTGATCTCCGCCAAAAAGGCTCCTGCCTCTTCCGCACCGCGAATGACAGGCTCCGTAACAATTTCAATTAATGGCACACCCGCGCGATTGAGATCAACCCAGGTATAAGGCTGATCCTCTACGTGAATTGACTTACCAGCATCCTCTTCAATATGGATGCGGTTTAGTTTCACTTTGATATCCTTCTCGTCCCTGGTGCTCACTTTCACGTAACCTCCCACGCAGATTGGCGTTCGGTCTTGAGTAAGTTGATAACCTTTGGGTAGATCAGGGTAGAAATAATTCTTCCGATCGAATATTTGATATCGCGATATCTCACTGTGGCAAGCCAGTCCCATTTTGATGGCGTGCTCGACTACTTGCTTGTTTAGTTTTGGAAGTGTTCCAGGGTGGGCAAGTGTAATTACGCCTACCTGCGAGTTTGGCTGGGCGCCAAAAGCAGTAGAATCTGATGAATAAATTTTACTTGAGGTCAGAAGTTGAGCATGGACTTCGAGACCGATAACTGGTTGATACTTGTCGCGGGTTGCGCTATCCATTGGTAGCAATCATCTCTTTGGCCTTCGATACCACGTTATCAAGACCTTCAAGGTTCTTCCCGCCAGCTGTGGCAAAGAACGGTTGACCTCCTCCTCCTCCATCAATTTCTTTAGCCAGC
>DAORAG010000231.1:0-5301 GCA_035344095.1 Cyclobacteriaceae bacterium
AACAGCTTTCAGATGTTCCGCCTCCGCCATCCTTAGGTTTAATATCTTCGGTTGTGCACGAGCTAACAGCCAGTGTGATTAATAATGTTGCGAGAGCTACGATTGACTTAGATTTCATAATAGTTTTTTTTTGTTTAAAATTAGACGAATGTCAAAGTTGCCTTCACTTGTGAGAAGACGCAGCAAAGGTGATGGCATATTTTGTATGAGGTCGATTAATTAAATTTTGTTAATCACCTTAGTAAGTTTATTTGAGTTAGCCTTGAAGAAATTTTATCTGATACTGAGTTTAGCAATAGCACTTGGTGCAAGTGCACAAGACAAGAGAGCAGTTGACTCGCTGAAGTCGGAGCTTCAATCCAGCCTAGCTGATTCAATTAGAATAAATATATTATATGATTTGTTTAGAAAACATGCAGTGGAGGATAGGGAAATAGCTATATCATACATTGAACAGGTCATGAGCGTTGGATTGAAGATGGGGGATAGTCTGTGGATAACTAAGGCATATTATGGCCGTGGTTGGCTTGAGAGGAAGGCGGAGAATTTTAGGCTTGCCCTAGTCAATTATCAAAAGGCATTGGATATTGCAAGCAGGAATAAACTGACATTGCAGGAGACCTATATCCTTAATGATCTGTCAATCATTCACACTTTTATCGCTAACTATGACAAAGCGCTTGAATACAATTTTAGATCCCTTGAGCTAAGGGAGGCCCTAGGTGACGTAAACCAGGTTAGTGTTGCTCTGAATAACATTGGGGTAGTGTATCTTAACCTTAGTGATTTCGCAAATGCTTTATTGTATTTCACCAAATCAAGAGACTTAAAGATTTCAAACAGTATTACACACGACCTTGAGTTAACGTATATCAACATAGGGGTCTGTTACAACGGACTTAATAGATATGATGATGCACTAAAGACTTTTAATGAAGCTTTGGGCGTTTGCGGAAAGAACTGTGCTGAGAATATGTTGATGATTGTTCATCATGGACTTGGTGAGGCTTTGTTGGGATTAGGCAACCTTGATGCGGCAGAGACTGAGTTTAGAAAATCAATTACCTTCGCCAAGAGTGCCTCCTCGAAACGATTTGAGGCGATGTCGTTAACGGCCTTGGGGGGAATAAACATCACTCGCGGAAGACTTGAATTGGCGAGGGAGATCTTGGCAGAGTGTAAGGAGATTCTTGTTGGAAGTGATTTGAGAGAACAAATTCTCAATAACTATGCAATGTACTCTCGGTTATATACAACGCAGGCTAGTTATCGAGAAGCAGCAGAATATCAGGACAAATATATAAGTCTAAATAAGGAAATTTTTAATAAGGACCTGATTAAAAACATATCCGCAATACAATCAGCTTACGAAGAACGCGAAAACCTCAAAACAATCGCCTCAAAAAATCAGGTTCTAAAATTACAGGAAGACATCATCGCTCGCCAAAAATCTGAATACGCTTTTATCATTACCATCACCTTCCTTGTGATGGGCTTGGCGCTGGTGATGTACCGGGCCAATCAATCGCAGCGGAAAACGAATCAACAGCTGGCCCAGGCCAAAGAAACCATCCAGCATCAAAACGAGTTGCTTAGCAACACCAACCAAATGCTGGAAAGTGAGGTTCAGGAACGGACGAAAGAACTTTTCCAAACCAATGAGTCGCTGACCAAGGTGAACGAAGAGATGGACAACTTTATCTACAAAACTTCTCATGACATCAGGGGACCACTCGCTACCCTCAAAGGGATGTGCAATGTGGCCATGGTAGACGTGAAGGATGAGTTGGCGCTTACTTACCTCAAGAAACTGGATACCTCCGCAGCCAAACTCAACGCCATCCTTAGCCGCCTGCTCATCATCAACCAAATCAATCACTCCCTGCTGAATCCGGAGTACATCAAATTTGAGGACCAGATCGAGGAAATAATCGCACTGGAAGCCAAGAAGGGACTTCCGGCAAGAATGAAATTCACCTATGACGTGGAGCCCGGTCTCAATTTCCGGTCGGACAAGGAGATGACCCGTATTATCCTGGAGAACCTCATTGACAACGCCATCAAATTCTATAACGACTCCCAGCGGATAGATCCTTTCGTGCATGTGCGCGTATTTAGTGAGGGCCAGAACGTAGTGGTGAAAGTGACTGACAACGGAATCGGAATAGATGAGAGCAGCAAGGATAAGATATTTAACCTCTTCGTGAGGGCTTCCGAGCGATCAGACAGCGGGGGAATTGGACTTTATCTTTCGAAACTGGCGTCAACTAAATTGGGCGGTACAATAGAGCTCACACCTACATCCGATAGTACGACCCAATTCACCGTTACTTTCCCCAGGGACTTGCTTGCAGTGCTGGAAGAACGCAGAGCAGAAGAACTAAAACGCGAGAAGCAGCGGCAAAACGCAATTAAGAAAGGCTAAAATTCCCATCTTTGCACTTTGTGTAATAAGGAACTGTAAGTTTCAATGGGAAAAGAGAAGGATTTTAAGCGATATACGGTTACTGCCGCATTACCTTACGCCAACGGGCCCAAGCATATCGGGCATCTGGCAGGTGCATATATACCATCAGACGTCTATGTTCGGTATCTGAGGTTAAAAAACAAAGACGTAGTGTTTGTCTGTGGGAGCGATGAACATGGTACTGCCATTCCAAACCAGGCACTGAAAGAGAATACTACTTCCCGTGCCATCATTGACAAATACCACGCACTTATTCGGGATTGCCTTTACAAACTTGGTATCTCCTTCGATATTTATCATCGCACCAGCGAGCCCATCCATCACCAGACGTCACAGGAGTTTTTCTTGACTTTATTCAACAAAGGCCTCCTTACGGAGGAGACCTCCGAACAATATTATGATGACCAGGCCAATGTGTTTTTGGCCGATCGCTACATCGTTGGTACTTGTCCGAAATGCGGTCATACCAATGCCTATGGTGACCAATGCGAGAAATGCGGATCATCACTCAGCCCCAGCGAGCTGATCAACCCAAAGTCTACACTTACGGGAAAGGTGCCCGTGCTTCGTCCGACCAAACATTGGTATTTACCACTGGAGAACTACGAAACTTGGTTGCGTGAATGGATTTTGGATGAACACAAAAGCGACTGGAAAGTAAATGTGTATGGTCAATGCAAGTCGTGGATTGAGGCCGGACTGCAACCTCGGGCGATGACACGCGACCTTGATTGGGGAATAAAAGTACCTCTGCCAGACGCGGAGGGTAAAGTGCTTTACGTGTGGTTTGATGCACCCATTGGATATATATCAGCAACCCGTGCCTTGTTTCAGGAGATGGCGACTAGTAAACACAACTTTGCTACTCCACAAAGGGATTTTGGCAAAGTAGAAGAGGGTGACTGGAAAAAATATTGGCAAAGCGAGGATTCAAAACTGGTTCACTTTATCGGCAAAGACAATATCGTGTTCCATTGCATTATCTTCCCTATCATGCTCCATTCATCGGAACAGTATATTGTTCCTGACAATGTGCCTGCCAACGAATTCATGAACCTGGAGGGCGACAAGATGTCGACCAGCAGGGGATGGTCTATCGAGATGCATGAATACATCGAAGACTTTCCGGATAAGCCGGATGTGTTGAGATATACATTGCTTACCAATTTGCCTGAAACAAAAGACAGTGAGTTTACCTGGAAAGATTTTCAGGCGAAGAACAATAGCGAGTTGGTGGCCATCTTCGGTAATTTTATAAACCGGGCGCTGGTATTGACACACAAGTATTTTGACGGGAAGATTCCCCAGCGAACAGAGTTGGATGTTCTGGACAAAGCCACCATTGAAGCTTTGGCAAAATTCCCCGGCAAGATTGGTCAGTCGATCGAGTCGTATAAGTTTCGGGAGGCCACAGCCAACCTGATGGACCTGGCACGATTGGGTAACAAATACCTGGCAGACACTGAGCCGTGGAAACTGGCAAAAACAGATATGAAGAGGGTGGGCACCATCCTTAACATTGCTCTGCAGGTGGCGGCTAATCTGGCTATCGTGGTTGAACCGTTTTTGCCTTTCAGCGCAGACAAGCTGAAGAAGATGCTGAATTTTGAAGGAGGCGACTGGGCATTGGCAGGAAGTGTGGACTTGCTGAAAGAAGGGCATCAACTGAATAAACCTGAATTATTGTTTGAAAAAATTGAGGACGAGGTAATCGAAAGACAAGTCAATCGGCTGCTTGAAAATAAAAAAAGAATGGAAGCTCAAAATCAACCTGCAACACCTGCTAAACCCGAGATCAGTTTTGATGATTTCTCAAAGATGGACATGCGAATCGGTAAGGTGTTGAGCGCTGAACGAATTGAGAAGTCCAAAAAACTATTGAAACTCCAGGTAGACACCGGTATCGACAAAAGAACGGTGCTGAGTGGAATTGCGGAACACTATAGTCCCGAAGATATCATTGGCAAACAGGTGACCATCCTTGTCAACCTTGCTCCCCGAAAAATCATGGGGATCGAATCTCAGGGAATGATACTGATGGCGGAGGATAAAGACGGTAGTCTGAAACTGATCCACACCGGTGATCCCGTATCACCTGGCTCTACGATCAGCTAGCTCTTCGTGTTGTGAAAGTTCATGGCACGTTCGATGCCGATCGTGCAGAATGAAAGAATTGTTTGTTCGGCTTTGTCCATTAATGCGGGAAGCGCATTGATCTCTTCATGGTTGAAGTTGCTCAACACATAGTCGGCCTGCTGGCCTCTGGAGAACTCGTTGCCAATACCAAACCTCAAGCGGGGATAATTTTGTCCGCCCGTAAGTTCTTCAATATTGGTTAACCCATTGTGACCGGCTGAGCTGCCCTTGGCCCGAAGACGGAGTGTACCAAATGGGAGCGCCAGGTCGTCTACAACCACCAGCAGGTTTTCTTTTGGCACTTTCAGTTCCTGAAGCCAATAAGCGACAGCCTTTCCGCTCAGGTTCATGTAGGTATTGGGTTTGATGAAGTGAAGTGTTCGTCCTTTGTACTTCATTTCTGCTTTGTCAGCCAATCTTGAGGTTTCAAAGGTGAACTTATGGTTGTCCGCTATCCGGTCCAGGATCAGAAACCCGATGTTGTGTCGCGTGAGCTCATACTCGGGCCCGATGTTTCCCAATCCAGCGATTAAAAATTTCATAGACTGAATATCAAAAAAAATCCCGTCCCGATGGAATCGTGGACGGGATCTCAATTTAGTAAGATGTATTACTTCTTACCGCCTTCTTTCTTTGCGTCAGCGGCAGGAGCGGCACCAGCAGCAGGGGCGGCAGCGGCAGGAGCAGCGCCTTCAGCA
>DAORAG010000232.1:0-5300 GCA_035344095.1 Cyclobacteriaceae bacterium
GCTCAAACAACCAGAGTCGATAGTTTGAAGCAGACGCTATCGCGCACTGATTCTCTCTCTGTTCGATATGCTCGCACGCTGCTGATGATATGTAATGACTGGCTGGAGCATAGTCCAGATTCAGCGCTTTCCTTTTGTCAGCAAGCATTGGCAGCCAAAGTCACCACTGACTCGCTCAAGGCACAGACAATGATCAAAACCTCTACCGCTTACAGTCACAAGGGGATTTATGACCAATCCATGTCGCTGGCCCTCGAGGGCCTAAGACTAGGTGAGAAAATCAAGGATACGTTGGCCATTATTGACGCACACACCAATCTCGGAATAGATTTTTTCATTCAGGAGGATTACGAAAAAGCACTTGGTCATTTTGAGGTGGCCGAGCGTCTTTCCGCTAGCGTCCACGACTCCATTCGGTTGGGCCACTCGATCAACAATATCGGATTGATCGTTGGGTCGCTATCAGATTATGAAACTGAAATCAAAAGATACAAAGAAGCGCGTGAGATTTTTGGCAGGATAGGTGAGCGTGAGGGGTATGCCAATACGATCATGAATCTAGGCACGGCATATACTTCGCTTCAGCGTTTTCCGGACGCAATCGCTTCCTTTGAAGAGGCGCTTTCAATTTACCAGGAAATCAAATACAGCGCTGCAGAAGAACAGGCCTACATCAATCTTGGCGAGACTTATCTTGAAATGCATGAATATGGAAAAGCGCTGAAGGCGATCTATAAATCGCTGGATATCAGCGAGAGATTTAACTATAGGCTGGACGAGTTGTATTCAATTGAGCTATTGGCCAAAATTCACGCAGCGATGAAACGATATGACAGCGCGTATTTCTACAACCGGGAGTTTGTGCAGTTGAAGGACTCTCTTTTTAATGTGGAAAAGCAAAGCATTCGCTCGGATATGGAGGCCAAGTATGAGTCGGAAAAAAAGGAACAGAGAATTCGTCAGCTGCAACAGGAGACACTGATCAAAGACCTGCAGGTGAGGGAGGAGCAGCAATGGAGAAACTCCTTGATCATGCTTTCTGGATCATTCGGCATTATTGCGATCCTTTTTTTTAATCGCTTCCGCATAAAAAAGAGAACTTCTGATTTATTGAATAAAAAGAACGAAGAGCTCAGGCAACTCAATGGACTGAAAGACCGGATGTTTACAGTCATTTCTCATGATTTGAAAAGCCCTTTGTCCGCCTTTAGTAACCTGACCCGCAGTTTGGCGGAGAATGTAAAGCAAATCACACCCGACCAGATAGAACAATATTTACTCAATCTCAATCAATCCTCACAAGATCTGTCGCGACTGCTCAACAATCTATTGGAGTGGGCACTCACTCAAACCGGATCAATGGTCTACAAACCAGAGGTTGTCGACTGCCAACTAATGGTTGACGAGGTGATAAGCCAGCTGAGCCCGTCACTCAACGAAAAGTCCATTCGCATAGAAAAATTTATTCCGGATAATCTTACTGCCTATGCGGATCGCAATATGGTGATTATCGTCTTGCGTAACCTTGTGTCTAATGCTATTAAGTTCTCTCATGAAAGTGGGGTAATTACCATCTACGCTGGCCACAAATCGAAGGTCGTAACGTTAGGAGTAAAAGACACTGGTGTGGGAATTAGTACTGGCGATCAAAATAAATTGTTCAAGCCAGAGGAGGATGTTCACTCAGTTGGAGACTCAACAGAGAAAGGAACAGGTATAGGTCTGTTGCTTTGCAGGGAATTGGTCGAGAAGAATGGTGGTAATATTTATGTAGAAAGTAAGTTGGGAGAGGGGAGTAATTTTTATTTTAGTCTTCCTGAATCTTCACCATGACAACAACTACCATCATTCTTGTGGATGACCATCGTATTGTTCGCGATGGGATTAAAGTGATGTTGTTAGGTGTGCCGAGGTTTAGCATAGTTGGAGAGGCTGGAAATGGGGCGTCATTTTTTGAATTGTTCAAAAAGCAACCAGCTGATATCGTAGTGCTTGATTTAAAAATGCCTGGCGAAAACGGAGCGGTAATTGCTGAAAGGGTAAAACAAGAAAGTCCGGCTACTAAAATTTTGGTATTAACTGCGGAGATGGAGGAATCTCTGATTCGCCACTGCTTCAGAGCCGGAGTCGAAGGCCTTATTTCAAAAGAGTCTGGCAAAGAAACATACCTGGAAGCACTCGAGTCGATCGCAGATGGCAAGACCTATTTTGGAGGTCAGTTTTCTGCATTGCTATACGCCAGGCGCGAAGAAACTACCACGCCAAAACTTAGCGCACGAGAGATTGAAGTACTCAAAGGATTTGCAAACGGTAGCTCTTACAAGCAAATCGCTGCTGACCTGAACATCAGCACCAGGACTGTTGAGACCCACAAGAAGAATATCCAGGATAAGCTGGGTGTCACTACTACTGCCGATCTTGTGAAATACGCTATTAAGGAAGGAATAATCCTTTGATGTATTATCACTCCGGAATTTTCCGGATACAAAACCACGAATTTTCCTGATGGATTGTGGGGCGAATGAGCTGCTACTTTGTAGTGCCTTGTTCAACGAAATGCTCCATGAAAAGAAAACTACTTCTGGTAGGTGGTACCCTATTGCTTGCGCTGTCGATCGACCGGGCCTCGGCTCAAAACTCAGTCGGCATTGGCACCAAAGACCCTAACCCCAATGCAGTTCTTGAATTAGTTTCCCCTAATCACAATCAGGGATTGCTCGTTCCACGCATGACCACTGCCCAACGCATGGCAACTTCTTTTGTCGGAAGCCTGGGTGCATCTGACAGAGGGCTAATGGTTTTCGACTCCGAAGAGAATAGCTTTTACTTCTGGAATGGATCCGGCTGGGCCCTCATGGACTCGCCTGAGATTCCTCAGGATCTTGCGTTGAACGGAACAACCTTGACCATCACCAATAATGACAATGCCACCGCCATAAGCCTTGCTCCGTTTTTAGGTACTAACACCGATGAACAAACTTTGTCGTTGGCAGGCACCACACTCGGCATCAGCAACGGCAACAATGTGGACCTCTCTGTTTTGCAGGATGGCTTTGAACCCAACACCGACAATCAGACGCTGAACTTTGTTGGCACCTCATTGTCTATTTCTGGTGGTAATAGCGTGAACCTCGCATCGCTTGATACTGACACGGACAATCAAACATTAAATCTTGCTGGTAATGTCTTAAGCATCTCCGGGGGGAACAACGTAAACCTCTCTTCAGTCAACTCAGATAATCAGACGCTCAACCTTGCCGCGGGCACATTGTCAATATCTGGAGGCAACAGTGTCAATCTAAATTCGATCGACACCGATGATCAGACTTTAAATCTGGTTGGATCAAATCTTTCGATTGCTGGCGGCAATACTGTCAACTTAAGTTCAATTGACACAGACACAGACGACCAAACGCTGAATCTGGTCGGAAGCAACCTTTCCATCTCTGAAGGAAATACAATCGACATTTCATCGATCGACACAAAATTAACAGAGGCGGAGGTAGATGCATTTGTTGCAAACAATGGTTTTCTGACAGCAGAGGTCGATGGAAGTATTACGAATGAGATTCAAGACCTTAACCTTGCCGGAAACATTCTTACCATCACCAACAATCCAATGGCTACACCCATCGACTTGTCTCCTTTCTCGGGTACCAACACAGACAATCAAACGCTCAGCCTGGCTGGAGGAAATCTATCCATCACAGGTGGCAACACGATAGATATCAGTTCCATTGATACTGATACCGACACAGATGATCAAACGCTCAGTCTCGCAGGTTCAACCTTGAGTATTGCGGATGGTAATAGTGTGAACTTATCTTCCATCAACACTGATAACCAGAACCTGAATCTTGTGGGGAGCAACCTTTCTATTTCTGGCGGCAACACAATAGACATTAGTTCAGTTGACACCAACCTTACCGAAGCGGAGGTAGATGCATTTGTATCCAACAATGGATTTCTCACCGCAGAAGTTGATGGTAGCATCACGAATGAGATTCAAGATTTATCGCTAGTGGGCAACATACTTAGCATTACCAATAATGCATTGGCTACACCCATCGACTTGTCACCTTTCTCTGGAACTAACACAGACAATCAAACGCTCAGCCTGGCTGGAGGAAATCTATCCATTACAGGTGGCAATACGATAGATATCAGTTCAATTGATACTGATACCGACACAGATGATCAAACGCTCAGTCTCGCAGGTTCAACGTTGAGCATTGCGGATGGCAATAGTGTGAACTTATCTTCAATAAACACTGACAACCAGACCTTGAGTTATGGTTCGGGTATCATCGCCATATCAGGGGGTAATAATGTCAATATCTCCGCGGTAAATACGGATAATCAGAACCTGAATCTTGTGGGGAGCAATCTTTCTATTTCTGGCGGCAACACAATTGACATTAGCTCAGTCGACACCAACCTTACAGAAGCGGAGGTAGATGCATTTGTGTCTAACAATGGATTTCTAACTGCTGAAGTTGATGGAAGTATAACAAACGAAATCCAGGATATCAGTACAACCGGAGCCGCAGGTAACATCAGTATCGCAGGAGGATCCACGTTGACCTTGAACGTCAATGATGCCGATGCATCAGCCACCAATGAAATTCAGGATCTCACCTTTAATGCCGGTGTGATTGCGCTGAGTAATGATCCGGGGAATACCACCATTGACCTAAGTGGATATGACAACAACGCCTTGGACGACTTTGATGGTGACTTCGGATCACTATTGAATATCCCAGCGGGTATTGCCGATGGTGATGACGTGGGCATTACGTCTGTGAATAGCAACGCTACACTGAATGGAAACGGAGCGGGAACACCGCTTGGTGTGAATGTAGGAACAGGCGCGAATCAAATTGTGCAGCTCAACGCAGCAGCTCAACTGCCAGCAGTGGATGGTTCCTTGTTGACGAACCTTCCCGGAATCACAACTGTCAATTCCAATACCACGCTCAACGGAAACGGTGCGGGAATCCCACTCGGTGTAAATGTAGGAACTGGTGCTAATCAAATTGTACAACTCAATGCAGCAAGTCAGCTTCCCGCTGTGGATGGTTCTTTGTTAACCAATCTGCCCGGTATTACATCGGTCAACACCAACACCACCCTGACAGGTAATGGAGCTGGAACGCCACTGGGTGTAAATGTTGGTACAGGTGCTAATCAAATTGTGCAGCTCAATGCCAGCGGCCAACTCCCGGCAGTGAACGGTTCGCTGCTGACGGGGTTACCAACCAGTCCATGGACCGGCTCACCGAATATCTCGTACTCGGGTG
>DAORAG010000233.1:0-5297 GCA_035344095.1 Cyclobacteriaceae bacterium
GCATGGTCAACCAATGCTTTTTGGCAAAGACAAAAAGAAAGGACTTCGATTGAACGGATTAAAACTGGAGGTTGTAACTATCGGAGAAAATGGAGTAACTGAAAAAGATATCCTTGTTCACGATGCGCACGAACCTGACTCTACATTGCATATGATGCTGGTTCGATTAAAACCACCTGTGTTTCCGATGGTATTGGGAGTGATTAGGGAGGTGAAAGCTCCAGCCTACTCTGAAAGGCTGGAAGCAGAAATTCAATTGAGTGCCCAAAAATCAAAGTATAAAAATATGGACGACCTGCTCAATAGCGGTGAGACCTGGGAAATAAAATAATGGGAGCAGGAGCACTAATCATATTTTTTGCTTGTGGCGTCATTATGGTTGGGGCTGGGGTGTTGGTTTCCAATCTCGTAGCACCCAAATCTAAAAATGATCAGAAAGATGAGCCCTACGAATGTGGCATTCCAACTCAGGGCCCGTCCATGATTCAGTTTAAAGTGGGGTACTATCTCTTTGCCATTTTGTTTCTCATTTTCGATGTGGAGACTGTTTTTATTTTCCCATGGGCTGTGGTAATGAAGAAGATTGGCCTTGCTGCTTTTATTGAGATCTTGATCTTCCTGTTCATCCTGGGGGTTGGGTTGATTTACGCGTGGAAAAAGAAAGCATTAAAATGGGAGTAAATCAAAATACCATAAATCCCGCTGAGCACGAGCAACTTCTGAAAGATTTTCCTGGAGAGGTAAAGCGCGGGCCCGGAAGCAACATCGTTATCACTTCACTTGATGGGGTTGTCAATTGGGCGCGATCCAATTCACTATGGCCGCTTGTGTTCGGCACCAGCTGCTGTGCGATCGAAATGATGGCCACAGGTGCCAGCCGGCACGATTGGTCAAGATTTGGCACCGAGGTAGCTCGGGCTACGCCACGTCAATCTGATCTGATTGTTATTGCTGGCACTATTGTCAACAAGATGGCACCAGTGCTAAAAAGATTGTATGATCAAATGGCCGATCCGAAATACGTGATCGCGATGGGTGCATGTGCGACTTCTGGAGGGCCATTTTATTATAATACGTATTCCGTAGTCAAAGGAGCAGACCACATCATCCCCGTTGATGTGTACGTGCCAGGGTGTCCGCCTCGTCCGGAGGCTTTGCTTTATGGAATCATGCAACTGCAGAAGAAAATCAAAGGAGAGTCTTTAGGGAATCCAAGAGATCCCATGAAAGACTTCGTTTGATCCGAAAAATAGTTTTCTGATATAAACCTTAGCCATTGGTGTAGTATTTATTATTGCAGCAATGAAATCCGAACTATGGACAACGAAGGAATAAAGAAATTCATTTTAGATCGTGTGCCGGAGGCGGAGTGTCTGGAAGGCGCCCAATTCCTTCAAGTGACAATTCCTTCAGAAAAAATTTTTCCCCTTGCCCAAGAACTGAAATCAAATGAAACAACCTCATTTGATTTTTTATTTTGTTTGACTGCAGTGGACTGGCCTGATCATATGCAGGTAGTTTATCACTTGAAGTCCACAAAGCACAACCACCAGTTTGTACTCAAGGCTAAAATTGCCTCAAGGGAAAATCCAAAGATTGAATCTGTATGCAACATTTGGAGAACAGCCGAACTGCACGAAAGAGAAGCTTACGACCTATTTGGAATAGAATTCTTGAATCATCCCGACTTAAGGAGATTGTTACTGACCGATGATTGGGAAGGATATCCGATGAGGAAAGACTATGAGGATCCAATCAACATGATTGAATACTAATGGAGGAAGTAATACAAGGTAAGGATCTGGAATCGAAGGAGTATTTCATCAACATGGGCCCGCAGCACCCAAGCACCCACGGTGTGCTTCGGCTGGTGCTGTCACTTGATGGTGAAATCATTCGAAAAGTGGAACCTCATCTTGGTTTTATTCATCGGTCGATCGAAAAAATGTGTGAGCACGATGTGTACAATCAGATTGTGCATCTCACCGACCGGATGGACTACCTCTCCTGCCATATCAACAACGAGGCGGTTTGTCTTTGTGTAGAACAAGCCTTACAACTGGAGATACCCGATCGCATCAAAGTTATCCGCACCATCATTGGAGAGCTTACTCGGCTTTCCTCTCATCAATTGTGGTGGGGTGTTATGGGTATGGATCTCGGTGCCATCACAACATTCCTTTACGGATTTAGGGATCGTGAAATGATCACCGATATCTTTGAAGAAACTTGTGGCGCGCGCCTCACCATGAACTACAACCTTCCCGGTGGGTTGATGTTCGATATCCATCCTAACTTTCAAAAGAGGACAAAAGACTTCCTTGCACATTTCAAAAAGAAACTCCCGGAGTACGATACCTTGCTTTCCAACAACGTGATTTTCAGGGAGCGCACAAAAGGAATTGGCTATTTATCCAAAGAAGATGCAATCAGTTATGGCGTGACGGGGCCTACTGCACGCGCATCAGGCTTCTCTTGTGATGTAAGGAAACATCATCCTTACAGTGCTTACGACAAAGTTAAGTTTAACGAAATACTCGACACAGAAGGTGATTGCTTTGCGCGCTACAAATGTAGAATTGCTGAGATGTGGGAATCGATGTCTATCATTGAACAACTCATTGACAATATTCCAGAAGGTCCACACAAAGTACCAACAAAAGCCGTAATTAAATTACCCAAAGGAGAGTGGTATCAAAAGGTGGAGACCGCAAGAGGTGAGTTTGGAGTTTATATTATCAGCGAAGGTCAAAAGAGTCCTTACCGACTCAAATTCAGATCCCCGGGATTCAGTAATCTCTCCGCATTGGATCACATGGCAAGGGGTTGCAAAATTGCCGATCTCGTGGCCATTATGTCCACATTAGATTTAGTTATACCAGATATCGATAGGTAACATGAATTGGCTCTACGACTTTAGTTACCTCACCCGCAGCATCCACGAGAGCCTGGCTGAAACATTTGAGCCCACAACTGTGACCATCATAGAAATGGCCTTGGCAGGGGTGTGTTTTATGATACTTTTTGCCTTATTAGGTTTGGTGCTGGTTTATGCGGAGCGGAAAGTCAGCGCATTCTTCCAACAGCGTCTTGGCCCGATGCGCGTGGGCAAGTGGGGAACTGCTCAAACATTGGCAGACGTCATTAAACTTTTGATGAAGGAGCCTTTGATGAACAAAAACGCGGATCGATTCCTTTTTAACCTCGCGCCTTATATCATCATGATCGCAGCGTTTATGGCGATGGCTTCTCTCCCATTTGCCAAAGGGCTACAAGCACTGGACTTTGATATCGGTTTGTTATACATCTCTGCGGTCTCATCGCTTGGCGTAATCGGTATTCTTCTGGCTGGTTGGTCATCGGATAACAAATATTCCTTGATTGGCGCCATGCGGTCAGGCGCACAAATCATTAGCTACGAACTTTCGGTGGGGCTTTCATTGCTCACCATTGTTGTGTTAACCGGAAGTCTGCAATTGAGTACAATTGTGGAGTCACAAGCGAATGGGTGGTGGATTTTTAAAGGGCATATACCAGCTGTTATTGCCTTTGTAATCTTTTTGATTGCCAGCACAGCTGAAACCAATCGTGGTCCTTTCGATTTAGCCGAAGCCGAATCAGAACTGACAGCCGGATTCCACACAGAGTATTCTGGCTTGAAGTTCGCCTTTTTCTTCCTGGCAGAATTTGCTAACATGTTCATTGTATCCGCCATTGGTGCAACTGTATTTCTTGGGGGTTGGATGCCGTTCCACATTGGAGGATGGGAAGGTTTCAATGGTGTGATGGATTACATCCCGCCCATATTTTGGTTTATCGGAAAGGTCAGCTTCCTCATATTCTTGATGATGTGGTTTCGCTGGACCTTCCCACGCTTAAGAATTGATCAACTTTTGACACTGGAGTGGAAGTATCTGCTTCCGGTAAGTTTGATGAATATTGTATTAATGGCTTTTCTTAGTTTAATGGGATGGCATTTCTAAAGGTTGGGATATGAAAAGTATTATAAACTACTTCAAAGAGATTTTTACAGGGCTGAGATCCTTGCTACAGGGAATGAAGGTAACTGGACACTACATCACTCACCCAAAAGAAATCATTACGCAACAGTATCCAGAAAACAGAGACACTTTAAAAATGTTTGAACGTTTTCGTGGCGAGGTGGTGCTTCTTCACAATGAAAATAATGAACATAAGTGCACGGGCTGTTCCGCCTGCGAAGTGGCTTGTCCGAATGGAACAATAGAAATAATACCAAAGCGAGTTGAGGTTGAAGGCCGGAAAGTAAAAGCGATAGATCAATTTGTTTATCATCTGCAAATGTGCACGATGTGCGGTTTGTGCATACCCGCCTGCCCTACAGATGCGATCGTGATGGCGAACACTTTCGAGCACGCAGTTTTCGATCGGTCAAAGCTCACTAAGATTTTGAATAAGCCGGGTTCAAAAATTATGGATGGAATAAAATAATGGGCACAAACACAATCATATTCTATACCATCTCCACAATCATGATTGTGTTTTCCCTGCTTGCAGTTACGTCCAGAAAGATTTTACGGGCGGCTGTTTACTTACTGTTTGCCTTGGCTGGTACCGCAGGCATTTATTTCATGGTTGATTACTATTTTCTGGCCGCTGTTCAGCTTATCGTGTACGCAGGTGGCATCGTGGTATTGATTATCTTCTCCATTCTTCTGACTTCGCACATTGAAGAGAAAATGGAGAAGCCGGATTCATTAAAAATCATTCTTTCTGCTATCCTTGGATTTGGTGGCACTGCTCTTACACTCTACGTTATTACCAATCATCTCTTCGAATCACAACCCGATACTGGGACCCAAGCCACCATGTCTGCTATCGGTGAAAAGCTGTTGGGCTACGGTGAAGGTGGTTATGTGCTGCCATTTGAAGTGATTAGCATTTTGTTGCTGGCAGCCATGGTGGGCGCTATAGTCGTGGCCAAAAGAAACAAACCTGAAAACAATGCTTGAAGGAATACCATTAAATAATGCCCTGATTGTAACGACAACAATGTTCTTTATTGGGGTTTATGGATTTCTCACCCGCAAGAATCTTATCACCATGCTGATTAGCGTAGAGCTCATGCTTAATGCTGTCAACCTGAACTTCGTATTGTTTGACAACTATCTATTCCCCGGTAAGCTTGAAGGACATTTCTTTTCACTATTCATCATTGCTATTGCAGCGGCCGAAGCTGCGGTAGCCATAGCCATATTTATTAATCTATATCGCAACATCCGCTCGATCAATGTGGAGGACGTAAATGAGATGAAGTA
>DAORAG010000234.1:0-5297 GCA_035344095.1 Cyclobacteriaceae bacterium
TTTCGGTTTACCATAAGGACAATCTGGAACCTATAGTAAATACTTTGGCAGCCGAGGGGGTTGAATTTGTATCTACAGGTGGTACAGAGGAGTTTATCAAAGGACTTGGACACAAGGTTACCCCAGTAGAAACACTAACCGGATACCCATCAATTTTTGGAGGAAGAGTGAAGACTTTGCATCCGGTGATTTTTGGAGGCATCCTTTATCGGAGGGATAATGCGTCTGATGTAGGTCAATCTGAAGAGTTTAACATACCAGCAATTGATCTGGTGATCGTTGATCTCTATCCTTTTGAGGAGACCGTGGCAGGAGGAGGCACTCATGAAGAAATTATCGAAAAGATTGACATTGGAGGGATCTCATTGATCAGAGGGGCAGCCAAGAACTACAAAGACGTACTCATCGTTTCTTCCCGCGCCCAGTACGCGGAGGTTTTGCAATTGCTAAAAAATAAAAAGTGTGCTACCGCTTTAGAAGACAGAAGGAGATTTGCATCAATGGCGTTTGATGTTACTTCAAATTACGATTCAGCAATTTTCCAATACTTTAACCAAAGTGAAGGTATCGTAAGCTTTAAGTCGAGTGTGCAGAATGGAAAAACACTTCGCTATGGAGAAAATCCTCATCAGCAGGCCGTGTATTATGGCGACCTGGATGGGTTGTTCGAAAAATTAAACGGCAAGGAGCTCTCTTATAATAACCTTGTAGACATTGATGCAGCGGTTCACTTATTGAATGAGTTTAGAGGAGAGACTGGTTTTGTAATAATTAAACACACCAATGCCTGCGGTGTGGCCACCGGAAACTCAGTGAAGGAGGCGTACCTGAAAGCATTTGAAGCTGATACTGTATCCGCTTTTGGGGGTATTCTCGCAACAAACCAAAAAATTGATTTGAGTTCGGCTGAAGAGATCAACAAGCTCTTTTTTGAAATATTAATCGCCCCTGACTTCGATGAAAATGCGCTGACGTTACTTAAGTCCAAAAAGAATAGAAATATTCTTAAACAAAGGAGTGAATTGAAGGCTGGCAAACAGTTTAAGAGTTTGTTGAATGGGGTGATTGAACAGGACTTTGATAATAAAACAGATGGTGAAGCCGATTTGAAGGTTGTCACCAAGAAGAAACCAACATCTTCTGAGATTCAGGCTATGCTTTTTGCGAGTAAAATCGCAAAGCACACAAAGTCAAACACTATTGTGTTAGCAGTAGATGGTCAGATGTTGGCCAGTGGAGTAGGGCAAACCTCACGGGTAGATGCTTTGCGGCAAGCCATAGAGAAAGCCAAATCGTTCAACTTAAATCTTAAGGGCTCGGTAATGGCTTCTGATGCCTTTTTTCCTTTTCCTGATTGCGTTGAGATAGCGGATAAGGCAGGCATAAAGGCGGTCATTCAACCAGGTGGCTCAATTAAGGATCAGGATTCGATCGACTACTGTGATCAGCACGATATGGCTATGGCCATGACAGGCTACCGGCACTTTAAGCATTAGGATACATTTCTTACTTTTGTGTGAAATCCTATATCCATGACCATCATAATAAAAAAAGGTGAGTCCAAGAGGTCAATTCAAAGGAAACTTGGTAGGTTGAAAACAACCAGGAAAAAGTTTCCATCCGAAATGTTTAATGGAATTATAGAATTCAAGAAAGACGGAGTGGAAATCCAAAAGGAATTAAGGGATGAATGGGAGCGATCTATTGATTGATACCAACATTGTAATTTACCTCCTGGGTAAGGATGATACCTTGAGCGCTGTCTTGAAAGATCAAAATGTCAGCATCTCGTTTATTACAGAAATCGAACTACTGAGTTACTTGAAATTGACCGTAGCCGATAGACGCAAAATCTCAAATTTCCTGGATTGGGTTACCGTAGTTCAAAGTAATCCTAATATAAACCAACATGCGGTTGAGTATCGATTGAAAGGAGGTCTGAAACTGCCTGACGCAGTGATTGCTGCGACTGCCCGTTATTTGGGTTGCAGCCTTATGACTGCCGACAAAAGGTTTATGACCGTCCCAAATATTAATGTGATTCACTATGAGCGCAAATAGATTTCAGAGGCGCCATCCGAATCAACGTATTTTATGTAATTTCGAGCCTTTCAATATCATATAAGCATCAATGGGACTTTTCGACTTCTTTACCAGTGACATAGCCATTGACCTGGGAACAGCCAATACACTGATCATTCACAAAGACAAGATTGTGGTGGATGAGCCCTCTATTATCGCGATAGATAAGAACACAAATAAGGTGCTGGCAATAGGACGTGAGGCTATGCAGATGCATGAAAAGACTCATGATAACATCAAAACAATCCGACCGCTAAAGGAAGGGGTGATTGCTGATTTCCATGCCGCAGAGATGATGATTCGCGGTATGATCAAGCTAATTGATACTGGAAAGCGCCTTTTTCCGCCTTCCCTGAGGATGGTTATCTGTATTCCTTCGGGCATCACCGAGGTTGAGAAGCGTGCGGTACGTGACTCAGCAGAGCATGCAAACGCAAAGGAGGTTTACATGATTCACGAGCCAATCGCTGCGGCAATTGGCATTGGCATTGACATAGAACAGCCGGTTGGAAACATGATTGTCGATATTGGAGGTGGCACCACCGACATTGCCGTGATTGCGTTGTCGGGCATTGTTTGCGATCAGTCGATCAGGATAGCGGGAGACACATTCAACCGCGACATACTTGATTATATGAGGCGCCAGCACAACCTTTTGATTGGTGAGCGTTCGGCCGAAAGAGTCAAAATAGAGGTAGGCTCAGCCTTGACCGAACTTGATGATGGACCAGATGACTATGAAATTCGTGGTCGTGACCTCATGACAGGGATTCCTAAGACAATAAAAATTTCATACTCCGAAGTCGCTTTCGCATTGGATAAGTCCATTTCAAAATTGGAGGAGGCTGTCCTTAAGGCATTGGAGATCTCACCACCTGAATTGTCAGCTGACATCTACGAGCGTGGCATCTATTTGACTGGAGGCGGTGCTCTTTTGCGTGGGTTAGACAAAAGGCTTGCATTGAAAACCAAGCTGCCAATTCACGTAGCGGATGATCCACTTCGGGCCGTGGTGAGAGGAACCGGTCAGGCACTGAAAAACCTAAATCACTTCAAATCTGTATTGATGACCTGATAGCATGGAGAGGCTCTTTTACTTTTTCTATCAGTATAGGGCTTTATTCACGTTTTTGGCATTGGAGTTTTTTGCAGCCTGGCTGATCGTTCAGAATAATCAGTATCAAAGCACAAAGTTTTTTAATTCCTCCAATAGCCTGGCCGCCAACATTATCAGCACGACCCAGGGGATAAAGGAGTACTTTTCACTAAGGCGAATCAACGCAGAGTTGGCGGCTGAGAACGCCCAGCTGAGGACAAAGCTTGAACAAAGAAATCAAAGTCTATTTTCGCTGGACGTTCGTGAAATTAAAGATCCGAAGATCATCAATCGATTTGATTATGTAAGTGCTAAGGTGATCAACAACTCGGTAGAGCATTTTAAAAACTTCATCACCATTGATAAGGGATCGAATGACGGGCTTGCTCCGGGAATGGCAGTGATCAGCCCTGCGGGTGCAGTCGGTAAAGTTAAATCAGTGTCAGAACACTATGCTGTGCTCATTTCACTGCTAAATACTGACGAGTATACTTCGGCCATGATCAAGAGGACTAATCATTTTGGGTCGGTCAACTGGGATGGAAAAGATCCTTTGTACAGCCAGCTTAACTTTATTCCACGCCATGCCGATCCGGCAGTTGGGGATAGCGTAGTGACCTCGGGATTCAACGCTGTTTTCCCTGAGGGAATTCCCGTGGGAGTAATCAGCGAAGTGAAACTTGGCCCTGAAGCTCAGTTTTATGAGATAACGGTAAGGCTCGCGCAGGATTTTACTAAGCTAGCCTTTGTAGAGATCGTGCGCAGCAACTTGAAGGCCGAGAAAGATTCCCTCGAACAGGTAACCATTGGAAATCCAAAATGAGCAGGGCATCGATTTGGCAATTTCTTTCCTTTTTTGTCTACCTTATTTTGCAGGTAGTTCTCATGAAACATCTGGTGCTGTTCAATACAGCATTTTGCTTTATCTATGTCGCATTCATTTTATTTCTACCCATTGAAACGAATACACTGTTGTTGATGGTTCTTGGGTTTCTACTGGGGTTCATGATTGACATCTTTTACGACAGCCTCGGTTTACATGCAGCAACACTTGTTCTTGTTGGCTTTTTGAGAAATTTTTGGCTGGGGCGTATCACTCCACAGGGTGGTTATGACGCTGGGGAAGGGCCGACACTGGTGGCAAATGGCTTTCAGTGGTTCTTAATCTATTCTCTTCCCATAATTTTCGTTCATCACTTTGCACTGTTCTTTATCGAGGCGGGTGGTTTTGGTCTTCCGGGGTATACGTTTTCTAAAGTTTTTTTTAGCACTATCTTTACCTTCTCGATCATCCTATTGATGCAGTACCTGCTGCCTGGGCAAAGAAGATCATGAACGAAGGGAGGAAAGAAATACTACAGATCATTTTTATCATTACCGGCCTGGTTTTTCTGGTCAAGCTGTTCTCTATCCAGGTGCTCGACAACCGGTATGCTGAACTTGCCGATAGTAATGCCATCTTGAAGGAGGTAGAATATCCTTTCCGAGGTCTTATCTACGACCGTAATGGAAAGTTGATTGTCTACAATACACCTGAGTTCGATATCAATATTATTCGCAAAGAGGTTAAGCAATTTGACTCAGCACGTTTTTGTGAAGTTTTTCAAATGTCTCGTGAGGAGCTTCGCAAAAGATTTAAGGAGATGAGGGCAAGGAAAGAATACTCTCCGTACAAGCCCACGCTGTTTATTGACAGACTCTCTAATCCTGAGTTTGCGCGCATTCAGGACCATCTGGATGAGTTCCCTGGCCTTTATGTGCAGGCGCGTACAACTCGGTCCTATACCACTTCTGCACTTGCCAATGCATTGGGATACGTCAGCGAGATCTCAAAAGACCAACTAGGTAGAGACGGATCCGGAATATATCGCCAGGGCGACTATGTTGGACAGAGTGGCATCGAGGCATTTTACGAAGAACAGCTGAGAGGGAAACGCGGTGTAAAGTTCAAACTTCGCAACGTGCGCGGTATCGAGAAGGGCTCATTTAAAAATGGCGCTTACGACACATTGTCGATTCCGGGCAAGGACCTGGTGAGCAGTATCGATATTGACCTTCAGCGATATGGAGAGTACCTCATGAAAGGAAAATCCGGAAGTGTGGTTGCTATTGAGCCATC
>DAORAG010000235.1:0-5296 GCA_035344095.1 Cyclobacteriaceae bacterium
ATTCCGCCGCACTTCACGGGTGATGGTAGATTTGTGAACACCAATCACGTCGCCAGTCTCCTGATAGGAATGTCCCATTTTCATCAAAGCCTGAATCTGATAGCGTTGTTCCAGGGTCAGGTGTGTGTAGGATCTCATAAGTGCTCCTCTTACTGGCCGGTAAAAGAAGCCAGGATGCTACCGCATCTGACCCTTTAAACCGAACCGTTGAGTTGCGCTTACAAGTTGAATTCACCCATTATTATAAGCAATTTGTGTTGCTTTTAGACCATGTTAGCTTTCCCTGAGTCCTTTTAGAAGCAAATAGACACATTCATCGATAAATGGGGTTTTCATTAGACGCTTGTATTCAACTTCCTCAAGACCACAACGTTCCGCTAGTTCGGATAAGCTGAGTTGTTTTATAAACTCCGCAATCTCTTCATAGTCACAGCCATGCCCTCTTGAACATGCTAAATCCTGCAGATCACAATAGCCTGCATTATGGGATATCTGCCAATTTTTAGTTAATGTCTCAGGAACATCATGAGTCAATATAAGCTTACTAACCTCTCCTACTACGCCACCAAACCCACCAAGCAAAAAGATCGGTTTCTGTTCATTGATCGTCAGGATTATTTCCTCTAATACACCGGGCATTTTCCCCTTGTAATCAGCCAATTTACCTCCAGAACAAATTCTAGCGGTAGATGAGGAAATAGACTTCTTCCGCATTTCGGTTAAACATCGTGACCAGATATATGAGTTTTGGCATGTGTTAGGTTGTAGAAACGTTTCTTTATCGAGGCTATCGGCCACATCACCAGGTATTTCACATTCAATGGTTTCCATGACATGGTGATATCTAGCCCTCCACGCAGTCACATCTGTATCAGAGACATATAGTGGCCATGCTAAATAATTAACTACATGTGGCACTGTTTCACCCAGCCTGTCTTTTAGAATTCTCGCTTCATCAAGAATGAACTCGGTAAAGCCACTGGGCCGCAAGTCTCCGCCATAAATCACCGTTGCTGATCGGGCCAACAAATGCCTGGCAATATCTTGCGCTAAACGGACGAGGTGATCTGCATGAATATGATGATCAGAAAATTCCACACTAAGAACTTCAGAGATGGATATACCAACCCTCTTGTTAGAAAGAATTTCTCCCTCTGCAGGATTCCAGAGAGGAGTAAATGCCTGTATCCCTAACTCCTTATGCCAATCGGCCTCAATCGAATATATCGGTGGTTCTGGATAGCAAATTCTTTGTACGCCATCCTTTTTATAGTTGAGCACTTGCCTTATCTCTGGAGGCCGGGCAATTAATTTACAATTCGCATCAATCCACCCAGCGTCCTTATAGGCATCAAGGCACTGCCTTGAATGGCTATAACGCACTGTCTCAATAATCGCGGTGGAAAGTATTCGTAAGATATCCCTTTCGGAAATTGGTACAGAGGAAGAAATATGGACGCAGGGCACGTTAGAGGCGCCAGGGAATATACGATCCTCGTAATCATCGAGACAATCAACAACAACAATCGGACAATCATGCCGCTTTGCTAGTAATATTTCTCGTTGGCACCAATATCGAGAAGAATAAGCATCACTTTCGATAGCGAGCAATGTTGAATCTTTGATATGCCTTTCGATTTCTTGATCAAAATGGTATCCGGGAGATATCTCGTTAGCATCAAAAAATCGATTCATGTTTGTGTTATCAATAAATTGCTTTATTTGCTCGGAATGGTGTTTGCCAGTATCCCCGATCTTCGAATGACTTAAAAAAATAGTAATAGAAGACTGTTTTCCTTTGTCCCCAGGAAGACTTGACTTACCGCCATACCTGTAAATCTCGTGAGCTATTGCTACTACTGCCTGAAGGTCTCTATTTTCCAATGGCCAATCATCGGTTCGAATACAGTTAAGACGTGCTAAAGCACCGCCATGGCCATATCCATCAGCATCGACAGCAATCGGCACAATATGAACAGAAGGTGATTGCGGCAAACCTTCTATATAACTCTTCCATATTTTTCTACCAACAGTGTTTGCGCTTGTAAAAACAAAGATAATATTATTTTCTGCCTCCTTTTCAGGAGAATCGGAAGGGGCCACGCCATTGTTCTGCGTACTAAAGAAAAAGAGCGGGATATTAAGTCCTCGCGAGAATGGCTTATCCTTATCTCTGGCCAAACTCATTCGGATAACGTCAAGAATTGGCGTAACTTTTTTTGAATCAGAAGGGTGCCAAACAAAACTGATTGCGAGAGGTGGTGAAAACTCTTTTGTCATCTGTGTGCTCATCCATCGTCCTCACATTTGGCATCAAGAATCATTCTTCTTGTCACCCTTCACAGAAATTTTCCAGTACGTTGATCCACACGTTGATGTGAGTCCATAAATTGGCATGGGTCTGACACGACCATATTTATACTGCTTCGATGTCTCCGAAAAATCGAGGTAATTAGATTGCGGGCTTGTTCTGAATCTGAAAGATTAAATTTTTTGTAATCTCTAATTCTCCCATATCCAATTGAACCCAGATCTACATGTGTCGCCTGATCGCCAAAGTATATAAAATAATTTGACACTAAAACTTGGTCTGTTTTCCCAGTATCTCGATTTAAGTTCATAGGATTTGGGGTTCCATCTGTATGGCTATGATGGGAGTCCTCTTGTATCCAACCACTATTTTCGTTTTTGTGGTAAATATTATCTCCGAGCATTTGAACTCTACTTCCGTTACGCAATGGCCTTTTTAGGGAAAAGCGTTCATTATCCCAATAATCCTGAAAACTAACCTTTTCTGACACTTTCATCAGAAGAATGCATTTCCTTTTCACGGATCGAAGGGCACGGGTACTGCCGCCAATTCCCATGATCCAATCACCGACCTTGGCTGATTTGCGTATATTAGGTTTACAGGTAGCCAAAGTGCATAGACCGTGAAAAGGGTTTGGTGCAAAACCAAAATCTCTGGTAATTGCATATACGTAGAGATATGAGTTTGGTTCTATCAACACATTACATTTCCACCATCTGTCCTTGGAGACGGCGTTCCATCGGGGTTTTGAAATTGGCTCTTTCCTTCTAGGGCATCGATAACAGAATCCGATCTCCACCCAACAATCGAGGTTGCATATTTTTGGAGATTTTCCGGGATTTCGACTTGATCCTTCAATCCGTTCTCGTAAACGCCGATTATTGGTTTTCCGAGCTGATGGGCTGCTTTAACTTCCCAGTTAACCCAAGGTCTTTCATGGGTCTTTTCCCCGATGACTACGATCACTTGGCTAGCCCATCGCATTTTCATTCGTAAAAGCCGCGCGATTGTACGGTCGCTAACCTTGTTTTGATCCAGGCGTTGCTGGTTTTCCGGCTTGACCCGTATTGAACTGTTTCTTAATTGATATCCTTTTCCAGATAACATATCTGCAAGTCCATCGACGCTCGCATCATCTTTATGATGATGGCTCACAAAAACATTCTTAATCTTATCAGGCATCAATAATCTCCTTTTCAATGCACAGCCATATCAAGTTCAAATATACATCTTGGATTCAACTTCCCAATGCAACGGATGACTGAGTGCCTAAACATATTTGATTCGTGTGTATTAAACCAAAATGGTTTGTGTGAGACGTTTGTGGTGGATTCAGAAGTCATGGATTCTTTTTCTAGGCCCTAGAGTTAACAAAACACCTAATTGGTCTATTGTGGCTTAGAAAATATGTTATCTCTTCTAACGGTATGAGTCTAATAGTGGTTAATAAACAAGGGGCAGCCCCCCCCCCCGGATTGGGTCGCCTCTGTGGAATTTGGGAATTACCAAAGGAGAGAGATAGGGTGAAAAAACGCGTCCGAGGATGTATCCTTGGTCGTAGTGCAGGGGACGAATCCCCTGCTCGAAGTCCAGCAACCGAAATGCTGACCGTGGTTTATAGGCGGAAGCAATGATCGATGCAATTCTAAAGGTTGAGCGCACCTTCAGAACTGGGTTGGCAAGATGTGTGTCGTCTTACAAACCTAATGGGTTTTCACAATCCTCAATTTTTTTATGCGGGAAAGAAGGGTGGTGGGTCGGAATTTTTCAGAGTCCTTGTCGCGCCATCTTTTGCTTTTCTGTTGACAGGTTGTTGTCCTGGCAGTAGCCTGACAGCAGCGGTACCGGTGGGTTGTATAAACCCCAAGAAATGAAAGCTCAGAAGCCATGAAAGACGAGAAATTGGAATCGACTGTCACCTATTTAAAGCAGACGGTGCCGGGTCTCCTGGTCGTTTACCGGTTTGGATCCGAGGCCCAAGGTACGGTTCGTCCCGGGAGCGATATTGATTTGGCCGTGTTGGCCCAGAATCGGCTTGCGCCAAATACGTTGGTGGAGCTTCAGCAAGGTCTGGCGACGACCCTTCATCGGGACGTTGATCTGATTGATCTCCGTGCCATTTCCACGGTGATGCAGATGCAGGTTCTGTCCACAGGTGATTGTCTGTTCAGTGGAGATGACCGGGCCAGGGAATTGTTTGAAATGGTGGTCTATGCATCCTATGCCCGGCTCAACGAAGAAAGGTCCGGGATACTTGATGATGTCCGGACTCGAGGATCAGTGTATGCCGGATGACGTCGTTCTGAACAAGGTTGCGAGCCTGGAGCGGTGCATTCAACGGATTCGTCAGGTGTATGGTTTGAACGATCAAAACCTCTATGAAAATTTGATGGCTCAGGAGTCCATTCTGCTCAACCTTCAACGAACCTGTGAAGTATCAATTGATCTGGCCATGCACGTTGTCCGGAAGCGGCGGTGGGGAGTTCCCCAGGAGAGCCGGGACGCGTTCGAATTGTTGCGGACTAATGGACATCTGGACAACAAATTATCGGAGGCCATGAAGCGCATGGTGGGATTTCGGAATGTCGCCATTCATGAATACGATAAACTGAACCTGGACATTGTGAAGGCCATTATCACTCAGGGGTTAGACGAAGTGCTGATGTTCGGCCAAACGATGTTGAAACTGGAAGGGGAGTGTTGAATCATGGCTTGTGGAATACGGGTCATGGCTGTTGTTATCTAGTTTAGACGTCTTGCAAACCCAAGGACTGGGGCACGCCATAAGGAATATCTACCTAACCAAATTACAACAACAGACGCGACCCATAATTGTTGTTGTTTCACATACTTCCCTACTGGTTGTACTCGCTCACGCGAGTAATCTACGCCACACGCAACGGGAGGATACCCTTGAGGGATGAAATTCAACGGCTTAAACCGTATAAATGACACGCAGGGCGGATAGATGGAGGGTGCTGCTTT
>DAORAG010000236.1:0-5248 GCA_035344095.1 Cyclobacteriaceae bacterium
AACGTATGTTCGCGACAATACAGGTCTTGTTATCGACTCTTACTTTTCAGCAACGAAAGTCAACTGGATTCTAAACAATGTTTCCGGTGCGAAGGAAAGAGCTGCTAAGGGCGAGCTGCTGTTCGGCACCATTGACACATGGCTGATCTGGAACATGACGCGGGGGAAGTCGCATGTGACAGACTACAGCAATGCATCGCGGACACTTTTGTACAACATCCGTGAACTGAAGTGGGATGAGAAATTGATGAAGGAGATGGAAGTCCCTGCCAGCCTTTTGCCAGAGGTAAAGGACTCGTCATCACATTTCGGAGACTATGCTTTCGAAGGTACGACTATCCCTATCGCGGGAGTGGCGGGAGATCAACAAGCTGCTCTTTTTGGACAAGCGTGTTTTGACAAAGGTATGGCCAAGAATACCTATGGCACGGGTTGCTTTATGCTGATGAATACGGGTAGTGAGATTCAACTGTCCAAGAACGGATTGATTACAACCATTGCCTGGGGTATTGATGGAAAAGTTGAGTATGCGCTTGAAGGAAGTGTATTCATAGCGGGTGCAGCTGTGCAGTGGTTACGCGACAGCCTTCACATTATCGATCAGTCGAAAGACTCTGAGTATTTTGCAGCAAAGGCCCTGGGTTCAAATGAAGTGTATGTGGTTCCCGCGTTTGCGGGATTAGGTGCGCCTTACTGGGACATGTATGCACGAGGGGCCATCTTCGGATTAACACGCGATACCGGCAAGGACCATATCATCAAGGCCACACTTGAGTCGCTTGCCTACCAGACCAAAGACATTCTGACCGCAATGGAAGAAGATGCAGGTGTGAAGTTGAAAAGTTTAAAAGTGGATGGTGGCGCTTGCGCGAACAATATTTTAATGCAATTCCAATCCGACATACTAGGAACAGAAGTTGAACGACCTGAGGTGATTGAGTCTACGGCATTGGGTGCCGCTTACCTTGCGGGAATGTATGTGGGTGTTTGGAAGAAAGACAACATCACAAGGAATAGGGTGATCGAACGAAAGTTTACGTCTGCAATGGATGACAAGACAAGAAATCGATTGTACTCCGGTTGGAAAAAAGCTGTTGAACGGTCCATGAAATGGGTTGATGAGGAAAGCACGTGATAGAAATTGAAGTAAAGTCGGTTCTTAATAGAAAGAAGAAACGCGAATTTTGAAAAGAAAAGGTGATGGAGTTTTCTTTCTTTTATCGTGAAGAGATGATCAGCGAGGCGAAGCAAACTCACCATGATCTTCTTGTGATTGGTGGAGGTATTACCGGAGTAGGGATTGCACTTGATGCGGCACTTAGGGGTCACAAGGTATTGCTGGTAGAGAAAAATGACTTTGCCTATGGTACAAGTAGTCGTTCGACCAAGTTGATACATGGTGGGTTGCGATACCTGAAACAACTCGAGTTCGCATTGGTGAAAGAAGTGGGAAGTGAGCGAGCGATTGTTCATAAGCTCGCACCACACCTGGTGATTCCGGAAAAAATGTTGCTGCCTCTGCGAGAGAAGCGGGGCTATGGCAGTCTGCTCACTTCATTTGGTTTGAAGTTGTACGATTGGCTGGCAGGAGTCACGGGAAAAGACAGGCGCCTGATGCTCACGCGTAGACAGACACTAAGGAGAGAACCTCTATTGAAGAAAGACGATGTAAAGGGAGGAGCACTTTATGCTGAATACCGGACGGACGATGCGAGGCTGACTATAGAAGTAGCAAAGAAGGCATTTGTACATGGTGCACTGGTGCTAAACTATTGCAAGGCCGAACGATTTGAATACGAAAATGGAAAAATAGCGGGTGCGGTAGTCAGGGATGTCCTCAATGACAAGAAGTTTATTGTAAAGGCAAAAGTGATCGTTAATGCTGCAGGCCCCTGGGTGGACACACTTAGAAAGGAAGATGGATCGCTTCATGGGAAACGACTTCACCTGACCAAAGGTGTTCACATCGTAGTGCCGCGCGATCGCCTTCCTATACGACAGGCTATCTATTTCGATGTGGCCGAAGATAGTCGAATGATTTTTGCGATTCCACGCGGTGAGAAGACTTACATAGGCACAACAGATACCAACTACAGTGAAGACATTGACGGTGTAGAAACCTCTCGAGATGATGCGGAATACCTGATACGCGGAGTGAATGAATCGTTTCCCGGGGCTGACCTCAAGCTTCATGACATCGAGTCGAGTTGGGCGGGCTTGCGACCCTTGATTCACGAAGATGGTAAGTCAGCATCGGAGTTGTCTCGAAAGGATGAAATCTTTGAGTCAGAGAGTGGATTGATATCGATGGCAGGAGGGAAGCTAACGGGGTATCGCAAAATGGCGGAACGAGTAGTGAATCTGGTAGAGAAGAAATACCTACCGCCTTTCAAAGTCAGAGGATCACTGACAGTAGGAGCAAAACTAGGAGATGGCGCGTTCGCCAACTATAAATCTGTTCGCAAGTACTTGCTTACACTAAAAAAGAAATTCAGGCGAATAGGACTTGATGAATCCTGGGCACATTACCTGGTCAATACCTATGGAAAGCAATCCGATCTTATCATAGAGCGGTTCAATGAAACAGATGAACCCGTTTTGGAACTGCGTTTACTTCTGGCCGAGCTCTGGTTTGCAGTCCATTACGAAATGGTTGGCTCTTCTTTGGATTTTTTTGTCAGGCGCACCGGACGATTGTATTTTGATATTCAATCAGTGAGAGCCTTTGGTAAGGAGGTCGTTAGCCAGCTGGCCGACTACCTCAAGTGGAGCGAAGCGAAATATGATTCCGAACTCGTAGCACTTGAGAAAGCGCTTCATCATTGCGTGGCTTTTAAACAATAGAGACTACTCTTTCCTGATTACCTCAACCGGGTTTGCAAGAGCTGCTTTTGTGACGATACCAGTGATGGTAATACCAGTAATCACTAAAATAATGACAGCAGGAGCAACCAGGATGTCTAATTGAATGGGCATCTGTGATGCGAACCTTTCTACCCAGGTTTGCACGGTATAGATTCCAGCTGGGACTGAAATACCTATCGCAATGGTGATCATGATACCATACTTACGATAGTGGGTTAATACCAACGACTTTACGCTGGCACCCAATACCTTCCTTATTGCAGTGTTCTTTTGTTCTCTGATTAGATTGAACGAAGCAACACTGTACAATCCCATACAAGCAATGAAGATGGCAACACAGGAGAAGACAAGTACAAGTGCTGCAAAATCAGTTTCTGTTTTATATTGTTGCTGATAGCGAGACTTTATCTCAAAATAGTTGAAGGGACTGTGAGGGAAATATCTCTTCCATTCTTTTTCGATAGTTGGGAGTACTTCGTTCACGTTCGTGCCTGAAGCCAATGAAACGGAATGGTGATCTTTAAATCCCTCGCTACGAAACCTGAAGATGGCGGGCTCAAAATCAGATTTGAGTGAGATGTTGTGGTAGTCTCTGACAATACCTTTGACGGTGACAGTACCTCTCGGTATTACAATTTGATCACCGATGGCTTCATCAAATGACGAGTAGCCAAGAAGCCGGGCAGCACTCTCTGTGATCAGCACGTGGTCATTGTCGGCAGGAGTGGAGTCATCCAGGTTCGAGCCAGCAATAAGTTGAAGGTTGAAGAAATCAAGGTAGTTGCCATCGATATAGGACAAGCTATAGTGGCTCGCATTTTCGCTTGAAGAGTTGAGTCGTCTTACTCCGCCAATCCTGAATTTGTGAGGCATACCTGGCACCGTGCTGGATGACGTGAACGCTTTAATGTTGGACTGGGCGAGAAGGGAAGTGAGCATGGCGTTCACTCTTGAATCATACGAACTGTCACGAACGAGAGGGGCGGTAAAAGTGATCTTTGACTCAATGTTTACACCCAAGTCCTGCGATTGCATGTATTTGATCTGCTTGTAAACGCCTATTGTACCTGTGATGAGAAATACAGTGCACGCGAATTGGAATACAATAAGGCCGTAACGGAACCGATTGCCTCCTGGAGAGGTGCTAAGACTGTCTCGAAGCATACGAACTACATTGCTCGAACGCGTGATCAGTGTTGGGTAGTAGCCCGCGAGTAAAGCGCCAAATATCAGAACCGTAACGTACGCCACGATAAAGTCCGTATTGAAGAAATTGGCGGGGATCATCGGCAAACCGATAGTGTCGATAATAAAGGGTAGCATCAAAGTGGTCAAAGTAATCGCCACAACCATGGCTGCACCATTCAGCAATAATGTTTCAGCCATGAAAAGACGTGCAATAGTTGCCCGACCTGCACCGAGAATTTTTCTAATACCGACTTCCTTTCCTCTCAAAAGGGTTTGGGCTGTCGTGAGATTAATGTAGTTGATCCACGCAACAACCAATACAAAAATGGCGATCAATCCAATTGTCATCAGGTTTGACTTTCTTATGGTGCGGGTGTCGTCAACCAATTCCTTCCCATCACCTAAACCGAAGTGCAGTTGCGAAAGTGGTTGAAGCTCTAAGTCGAATCGATAGCCGCGCTCTTTCCATGTGTCTCCCTTGTAGCTGATCATGAAGTCGCCCAGCTTTGATTCAAGATCAGTCGGGTCGGTATGGTTACCGAGTTTTAGGTAACAGAAGTAGCTTCCCCACCAATTCCAATTCTCATCCAGGTTGGTGTCGGGTTCATCCGAATCGCGATAGGCAATGTATGGTAAAATGAAGTCAGCATTTAAGTGGGTGTTTTGTGGAAAGTCTTCATACACTCCCTTCACGACATAGTCCTCCGTATGGTTTCTTGTGAGCGTTTTGCCAATTGGGTTGTCATCACCAAAGTACTTTTTACTCGCTGAGGCGGAGAGATATATTGTGTTCCTTTCGAACAGGCTGCCCTTCTGGTCTCCGTTGATGATCGGGACGTCAAAGAAGGCGAAGAATGAACTACTGGCGTAGTATACGTGGTCTTCGTTGAATGTCGCTTGGTTGTTGCCAGAGGTCGATGTGAAGACAGCATTTGATACGACCGTTCGAACATAGTCCTCGATCTCTGGGTATTGCTCTGCCATTCTCAAACCAATCGGAGAATAGGTTGATGCATAATATTCATCTGAACCTGTCGCGGAAATCTGATGCATTGTCACGCGATAGATGCGGTTGCTATCGGGATGATAATTGTCAAAAGTGGATTCGAAGTAGACATAGCCGGCAAGGATGAAACCTGTTGATATTCCGAGGGCCAGTCCGAGTACATTGATGATGCTGTATTGTTGTTGACGG
>DAORAG010000237.1:0-5234 GCA_035344095.1 Cyclobacteriaceae bacterium
CGTACGTAGTTTTGAGAAACGCTACTTTGACAAAGATGCAAAAAAGAACTGAGAAGCAGAAAATAGGTTTTGCAGATAAGGAAAGCAAGATGCAATCACGCAGAGCGTGATTTTGAATTAGCATCTTGCCTGTAAATCAAGTGGTTAAGTAATTTACAGGTGTTCCCGTACAACTTTGTTGGTGTTCTTATCTGATTATTTCTATGTTTTTGACTTTATTTGTTAATATTCCGGTGTTCCGATTGGTGTTCCTTTATTTCATTATTTAAATGTATGAGCGAACCAAAGACTAACCTAAAATTTAAGTTATCCGAACGCGATTTCATCGCAAAAGCGTCCAAACGATTCGATAAACCAATGGGTGAGTTTGCCGCCCAGTGTGTGGTTTTCGTTCACACGTTCAAGTATAACCCCTATGATCTGGATAGCGGCCATGCCCAGGAGGAATTCAAGAAGCTGAAGAACCAGCTGATCAGCTTTATTCGCAAGCAGGAGGCTGACCACATCATCCCCATGAGCAAGTCGATGACTGAGCTTCGCAAGGAAGTGCTGGTGATGCAAGGAGCCATGCAAAACCTCTTGGTAAACACAGCCGAGCCTGAAATGAGCGAAACCGCCACGAGCCCATTAGAGCCCGCCAGAGACACGCGAATTTTGGACCTCATGAAAGCCCTTGAAGAGAAGGATCGCCTACTGAGCCTAAAAACAGCCGCATTGGCGGAGCTAAAACGTTCAGCGGTGATCGGCAAGCGTGATGTGCGGCTACAGATAGAGCCGGATCGCTTCGAAGAGTTGACGATACCATAAATATAGTATTTATAATATTTATCATAAATATACCTTTCTAAATACCATAAATATGGTATTTAATATAAATATAATAAATATACTTTTGTAAATCGGGGTAAATACTATATTTATCATATTTATTATATTTATGTTTCTTAAGAGGCTCGAATTACTATATTTATACTATTTATAATATTTATACTTTTTTATGGCAAAGATCATTTGTGTAACAAATTTGAAAGGCGGTGTATCCAAGACAACCTCGACCGCGAACCTTGGTGCTGCACTGGCGCGCATGGGTTATCGTGTCCTCATTGTAGACTGGGACCCGCAAGGCAACCTGACCACTCATTTTGGTATAGAGGACGAGAACTTGAAAACACTGTTTCAAGCGCTCGACCCGGCAGTGAAGGGGTATCACCATGTTGATAAACTTCATGCCTACGGTTTGGAACAGTACCCAGGGAAATTATTTCTGTTAGCTAACAATTTCACGTTAGCCAAATTCGAGGGAACATTCACCGGGACGCTTCCTGGTTTCCAGTTTGTTCTGAAAAAAGCATTGGAAAACTTTGATGATAGGGTAGACTTTGTCCTGATCGACACACAGCCTTCTTTATCAGTGCTTACGATCAACGCGTTTTGCGCGGCAGACCATCTGATGATACCAATGGAGGCAGATAAATTTTCAGAAAATGGTTTAGACCAGATCCTTTTTGCATTGCAGCAAATACACGAGTACTACGGCAAGACGATTACCGTTGCCGGAGCTTTCTTTGCTAAGCATAAGGCCAATACGGTAATCAGCAAAAAGTATGAGGCCTACTTTAAATCTGATAGGTCGGAAATTCCTGTGATGAAAACCGTGATTCGTGACGGGGTTGCGCTGAAGGAGTGTAAAGAGATCGGAATGGACATTTTCTCCTACGACAACATGCTAAACGAACGCAACAAGAAAAATGAAGTGAGCAACGGCAGCGAAGATTACTACAACCTGGCAAACGAAATGCTTTACAATATTGGGATGAGAGAAGAGGTTGTGCAGGCCCGTGTAGAGGTTCAGGAAAAACCCAAGTCCAGAAAAAACTCAAAGGGAGATTTGAAATCAGAGTTCAAAGAATTCATTAACGGATAAATGTTATGGGGAAAGATTTTTTAAACCCGTCCGCGAGACGTAAATCTACGACAACAGGGAACGCGTTAGACATGATCCTGCGATCACCACGAGAGCAGAGCAATAACGATAAAAGCACCATCAATCCAAAGGTGACAGAGAACGAGCCAGAAGATAAAGGAAAATCAAGGCCACTGAAAACAAAGCAACAACAACCTGAAAAGGTCGATCGCAGGCGCAAAAAAGATAAAAAGGTAATTTTCACCAACTCGATGCGCGGCACATTGCTTCAAGAAATTCATCAGACGATTGACAAGTATCGTAAGAAAGTAGATGTGGATTACAACCTGGCTAAGTTTCTGGAGGAAGCCAGTCAGCAGCAACTAAAGCAGCTACAGTCGAAGATTTCCTAACGTAATGAAAGAACGCATAGGAGATTTATTCATTGCTCTTGGGCAAGCGGATCCTTTGGTGCTGTTAACCTTTGTCGGGTTAGTTCTTGCATTATCGTTTTTCTGGGCTACTCTTTTTTCATCCTGGCACACGGCAGTTAGAGTAGGGGTTGTGATCACAGGACAAGTGCTGGCACTTTGGGTCGCCTATCGAACAAGTGACCCGTGGCTGGTGTATCTCATATTATTCACGGCTCCCTCAGTAATGGTCGGGCTTTTCATTGGATGGCTCAGTAGTAGTTCTGTTGCTCACAACAAGTACACGGTGAAAATGGATACCACCTCAGGATCCATCGGTGTGGATATCCGGGAGCATGTTAGTATTGCCGGTGCGACAGGTGCAGGAAAAACTGATTCAATTTATCTCCCTATTATTCAACACGTTTTTTCGCACGGACTATCATCGGTGATATTCGATTATAAAGAGTTCGAGCTCATGGAGAAGGTCTATTTTTTTGAGCAACAAGCAAGAGAGGAAAATCTAAAAAGAGCAATAGCGGGTAAGAAAACTGTTAAGGTCCCCGTTGTGCATGCGCTATATCCCAACGATCCAAACTACAGTGTTTGGATAAATTTTATTTCGCCCGACTACATTCAACAAATGGAGGACGCTGAAAGCGTTGCCAACACCTTGTTTGACAATCTCTATCCAGGCGATGGAGCAGCGGACGGAAATTTTTTTCGTGAAACAGCGGCTGGCGCATTTGCCGGCACAGTCTGGCGATTCAAAGAGGACTTTCCTGAACGGTGTAGCTTTCCCTACGTTTGTGCCATGATCATTGAAGCAAGCGCGGACCAGCTTATTGCCTTTGTTTCGCAGAATCCAAAAGCGAAGATTTTAGCAGCGCCATTCGTTGACTCTCAAGGAAACCGAAAGCAGCTAGCCAGCGTAAAATCCTCGATAACCGCAGCCATTAAAAAGCTCTGTACACCAAACCTGTTTATGGTATTCAGTAGGAATGAAATAGACATACGCGTCAATGAACCCGGAAAAGAAATTGTCCTGGGCCTTGTGAATACGCCCAGTAAGGACGCAGTTTATCTTCCGCTTATTGCCACCATTTCACGCCTGATTATAGATAAGTGTAGTGTGCGAGGACGTGATTACTCCATTTGGGTTCTTGACGAGGCCTCAGCGCTTAAGTTCAAAATGCTTTATCGTGTGCTGGCCATCATGAGAACATTTAAAATTCTTGTGGCCTGGGGACTACAAGATAAAGTACAGGGGGAGCTGCTTTACAATGTTAAGGAACTCAAGGCGATCACCTCCAATATGGGTTTGCAGTTTATGGGTAAGGCCAATGACCCAGACACAGCTGAATTTTATACGCGGCTGTTTGAAACTGTAGATGTAGAAGAAAGATCTTACAGTTCAGGCGATGGACGATCAAGTATCACCAAGTCCACACGTGAGAAAAAGAAATACAAACCAATTGAGTTTCGTAGACTCAGTGCAGGTGAATTTTTTTTAGTGGACAAACAGGGTAAGGACAGGAAAGTAAAATTTAAAGAGACTCGCTATCAACCGGTGCAGGCACCCAGGACACATAACATGTCCAAGGTGGAAATAGAAACCCACTTTGATATGGTTTTTCAGACCGTTCGGGGCATGGTGCAGGAAATTGACCTTCCTGAAACGGAAGGAGAGGGGTTATACCGAGAATAGTGATTTTCACTTTTTGCAAAAAATTATCAGATTTGTATAAATAGCTTAAGTTTCAAAATTCCTAATTCAAACAACATGAAGAAAAAACCATTATTGATTATGATGATGCTCCTGCCTTTGATGGGATGGGCTCAGTTTAATGAGGCTCAAAGTCAGATGGAAGCTTTCCGTGATTTTGTGTACACGGCAGCGCCTATCGGATTTATCGTTGCACTACTTGGAGGAGCGATGTTCAACATCGGTAAGATATGGGGAGAGAACCGTGATTGGAAAGGCTTCTTTACCTCACTGGGTCTATTCGTACTGGCCGTAGCGTTTATCGTGGGAATAACTGTTTACTTGGCCTCCTTGCGATTTGGATGAAAACGTTTACCCTGGAGCGCGATCTGGAGAGAACCCCTACCATAGCCGGGATTCGGTCTGTGTACTTTTTCCTATTTGTAGGGTTCTTCATTCTCATGCTGATTGTCACCGTTAGCAGCGGAAAGTATTGGGCATGGATAATTGTGGTATGGACAATACTACAAGTCGCGTTGTATGGATTTCTATATTATTTGACTGAATCCTTTCAGGCTAACAAGCTTGGTGATGAGACTATACCGGAGACCATCTCCAATACCCCGTGAAAGAAGTTAATCTCCACGATATTACACCATTTATTGCCTGTGAAGGCAACGTGTGTGTATCTCGCACCGGAGATGTAATCTATTGCTATGAAATGGTCCTGCCTGAAAGACATTCGCTGTCTGAAAGCAACTATGACGAATTAAATACCATTCTTGTTCGTGCTTTCAAACACTTTGAATGTGACACGGTAGTCCACCAAGTGAACACCTATACGAAACGGAGATACAAGGCTCGTGGTCTGCCTGAGCGAAGTTACTTGCAACGCACCTTCAAAGAACATCATGGGAAAAAGTTTGAGGCCTGGCACGGGTGTTATCTTTTTTTTTCTTGGACGCTATCCGATATTTTTGAAAGGGACATTTTAAGTAACCCTTTTCGTAAGCTCGCCAATGAAAAGGAAATTCTTGATAAACTCTACAATAGTAATTTTCCTAACTGGGTAGAAAACGCTGTAAGTTATGTCAACGCAACCAAAAAGATGGCTTTACGGCCTATCGATAGTGAGGGTATTGAAACACTTTGCCGTACCTACTTTAACGGCCTTTTGGAAGGAGTTTATTCAGACACTGAAAGGTCCGCCAAAGGA
>DAORAG010000238.1:0-5203 GCA_035344095.1 Cyclobacteriaceae bacterium
GTTCCCGCCCAGCCTCGCGATGACGTGCGTAGGGATAGTTGGTATTTCATAGGCGGTTTTTATTACTCTCTTTTACCGACCAGAGGCAGCGGTATGGTTGTACTTCAGGGACATTTCGAGCTTGGAATTTGAAACCTGAAACCTGAAACCTGAAATTTGGAATCTGGAATCTGGAATTTGGAATCTGGAATCTGAAATTTGGAACTATCCCTTCCCATACTCAATCTTATTGATCCTCCACACAAATTCCCCCATCGCAGTCTTCACAATCGCCTCCTCACCAACCTGCTTGTTCAAGAGCGCATGCGCCATGGGAGAGTCCATCGAGATATAATCTTTAGCACCAATAAGTTCCTCACCACCCACGATGCGGAGTCGTTTCTTTAGTTTTTTCTGTTTGTTTTCAATCTCCACCCACGCCCCAAACATCACCTTGCCTTCCTGGAAAGGGGAGTAGCCCACCACTTTCAAGTTGTCGATACACTTGCGGAGGTAGAGGATACGTCTGTCGATCTCCCGAAGGCGTTTTTTGTTGTAGTGGTAGTCAGCGTTCTCAGAACGGTCACCCAGACTTGCTGCCCACGAAACTTTTTGTGTCGTCTCCGGGCGCTCCACCCGCCATAGGTGATCCAACTCCGCCTTTAACTTCTCCATGCCCTCAGGCGTGATCATCATCGTCTTCATGAAAATTATTTGGTCTTACATTCAAAAATAATTGAAAATGAGAAGCATGAAGCAATCGTGGCTACTGAAGCATCCCAAATAAATCGAGCGTCTCAATACCCACGACTCAATACTAAATACTATTTTAGAGAGTGAAAAACCCTATCGTCCTTGTCGTAATTGCGCTCGCCCTCGGCACCGGGTTAGGTGTGTGGGTCACCAACATCTGGTTGAAACCCAAAGGCGGAGCCCATACCGTGCGCCTTGAAGAGGTACTGGTAGTAAAAGAACTCCACCTCGTCCGCCACGTGTACAACGACCTGTTTTTCCTCCACCGTAAAAACGACAAGACCAAAGCTGTTCGCGCTATCGCACAAGTGCCCGTCACCATTACTGCCTTCCTCAACCTCAAGGACATGAAGTGGGTGAAGCGCAACGACAGCATCAAACAAGTTATCCTCCCCAAGGCACAGCTCGGTGATCCCAGTTATGGCATCGACCAAATGGACATCAGAGAGACCCGGGGATTTCAGTTTCATGTCGGTGCTGATCTTTATCCGAAAGTGAGTCAATACCTCAGTGCGATCATTGCCGAAAGACAGGACACCATTCGTCAGCGTGCGCTGGACAACAAGATCTTGTTGCAGGCAGAGGCAGAAGGAAAACAATATGTGGAAGGCCTTCTTCGCGGCATCGGCAGGCCCGATGTGAAGGTGACCTTCAATGATGAATCTGAAGACCAGGCAGTAGCCATCTTCAATGAAACTGTTTTACCGTTACCGGATTCCCTGCGGAGTGGACCTGCCGCCCAACCTTCGCCTCACACGATAGATAATATATTGTACGGCTGGATCCCCGTGGACTGAACTTATAAGGCAAAACCCAAACCAGTCATTGCGCCTTTGCGCCATCGCGGTTAGTATTCAACCCTTTCACAACTTTTCATTACCTTAACTGTTACCTATCCAAAAGCGCCTATGTTTCTAAAGCTCTATGGTATCGCACTACCGGTGTTTTTCGCTATCGACATGCTTTGGCTGGCGGTAGTGGCCCGTAGCTTCTATCAAAACCAGATCGGATTCCTGATGAAAACGGAAGTGAACTGGACGGCCGCGATTATATTCTACCTGCTATTCCTCGTTGGTCTGGTCGTGTTCGTGATTGAACCTGCGGTAGCAAAGAAAGAATGGTTGCAGGCGCTGGGTAGGGGTGCCCTGTTCGGGCTCATCACCTATGCCACCTATGATCTCACCAACCTGGCCACACTCAAAGACTGGCCCTTCACAGTCGTGTGGGTCGATATGATCTGGGGCACAGTGTTAGCGGCAAGCGTGAGTGTGATCACGTACACCATAGCGGTGCGATGGGTCATCTGAACTCCTATGTGATATTGGCACTGGTGTTGCTCGTGTACCAGGTGTGCTGGTTTGCAGCGGCACTGATAAAGAAGCGCAACGATGTAGCCGATGTGGCATGGGGACTAGGCTTTGTGGTGTTGGCGTGGATTTCATTCTTCTTAGGCGAAGGCAACATGCGCGGACTGATAGTCAACGTATTGGTCACCATATGGGGCCTTCGGTTGTCATTTCATATCCATACGCGCAATAGGGGCAAGGAAGAAGATTTTCGCTATGCACAATGGCGGAGGGAGTGGAAGAATTTTTACCTGCGAAGCTTCCTCCAGGTATTTTTGCTGCAGGGGTTCTTTCTCTTTGTGATCGCCTGGCCTGTGATGTGGGTCAATTCGGCTGATGCCTCCCTTTGGAGGTGGTGGGATGTCGCTGGTGTGATATTGTGGAGCATTGGGTTTTTATTTGAAAGTATAGGCGACCATCAGCTGACACGATTTAAAAAGGACAGTGCCAACAAAGGGAACATCATCACCACCGGGCTATGGCGCTATACACGTCACCCCAACTACTTTGGTGAAGCAGTGCAGTGGTGGGGCATTTTCCTGATGGCACTTTCTGTAGGTGGATGGGTGACGGTCGTGAGTCCTCTGCTGATTACCTACCTGTTGCGCTATGTATCAGGTGTGCCCATGCTGGAGCGCAAGTATGCCGGCCGCCCTGAATTTGAAGAATACAAACGGAAGACGAGCGCGTTCTTTCCGCTGCCCGTGAAGAAGTAAGGTGGGGATCAAAGCATTGGATCCAATTGGCTGCGAAGAATGCCTTACAAGATGATTTAATACGTACACATCTGGACTAAACCATGAGCAGCAATGCACTTTCGTATGATTACTTCATTTTTAAGGAGTTGGTCTATGAGTATGCTCCATCGGTAATGAGTGGGACGGAAGCCAGAATTAAACGAAAGTTGAAATACCACAAGCTCGGACCTTACAATCAGTCCAGAGTTGACTATATCCGGAGTTTGAAAGAGACGTTGGCGAGTGAGATCCGGCTTGAGCGGGCTTCAAAATATTTCAAAAAGACAGCCTCAAGGTTTGCAGTAATAGATGATTTTGATGTGGCCAGTATGACGAAAGACTATTCTGTACTTTATCAAGACCTGGCTGTCGAAGACCTGATAGACATGATTGGCTGGGGCATACACATGTTATATACCCGCTAGCGTAAATCAAGCGATGATTGAAAAGAGGTGTCTCCTTACAGTGTGCGGTTACACCTGAAAGGAGACACAAATCATTGCGGTTACTTTTCGCTCTTCAGTGCTGGTATCATTGTCTTGGCGATCTCTGCCCCAAGAAGCGACTCAATCAACCCCATGTTGTTCTTTCCATCTTTACCACCACCCTCGATGTATACCTGGGGCAACTTGAGCGTGCTCAGTTTTTCTGCCACACCGATGGCCACATCACGTTGTAGGTTAGCGCGCTCCTGCGGTGTCAATCCAGCTGCTACTTTCAATCGGTTCGCTTCAGCTTGTGCACGTTCCCTCACCAGGTTCTGCTCCGATTCTAACCTGGCGGTCTGTAGCGCAATCTCTGCCAACTGCTTGCGTGTGTTTTCTTGTTTCAACTGCGTTTCGATGGCAATAAGCTGCTTCACCTGTTCTTTTTCCTGATCCACGCGCTCTTTGGCTTTGTCACGTTCACCTTCTGCAATGATACGTTGTTGCTCGGCACGTGCAGTCTCAATCTTTTCCATTTCAATCCTCTTCTGTGCCGAGATGTCGCGTTGCGCCTCCAATCGTTTCTTGAAGGCCGGCTCGGGGTAAACTTCATCTACGATCACCTGGGTAACAATCACTTTATTCTTTGTTATCTCATGAGGTATCCTGATAAGTTTGCCGTCTTTGTCGGTCTTCCTGATGATACGGTAGCGTGTGTTGATCTCCTTTATGGTTCTTGTGCCTGCCTCCTGGATGGCTGAGTAGATGGTGTCATAGTACTCTCGTCTTTCTGTAGAGTAGCCTCCATATTTCAACTGATCGTCCACCGCCTGACGAAAATCGGTAGCTGCACCTGAGATGTAGTCCTGTGCCGCGAACATATATCCCGTGTTGCTGATCTGTTCTTTAATAGTTGGGATGAGGGTATTGTTGATCAGGTTTTGAGGGTTCCTGAAAGATTCAGCCAGAGCCCTGAAAGTCTCCGGGTCTTCAGGCATCTTCATCCTTACCGATATTTGAACCGCGGCTCCCACACGGTCGATAAAAGTTATTGCAATACCCGGTATCGTTTCTTGTTTATCTTCACCCTTGGAACCACTGGATTGAAAGGCCACTTTGTCCCTGATGATCCCCTCGAGGCCTTCAGTAGGCTCGTTGTCGCCCACTACTTTTATATCAATCTCTTTTTGCCATTCCTGTATGGCAGCAAACCAGCGGAATTTAATCCCTGAGCTGAATACGGTGCTCCAACCTCCGGTAGGGTAAACCAAATAGTACTGGTGACCGAAGCGTGCGTAGAAAAATAGCTGATTGCTTAAAAAGAAAAATGCACCTACACCGATAAGGATGAGCACCTTACGAGATTCCTTGAAAATGTTCATGATAGGTTGGTTGATGCGGTTCCTTAAAAGGTACCCAACCAAGGTGGCGAGCATAAGTAGCCCACCCAGGAAACTTACGAATTCCAACATATAGCAATAATTAAGGTTTATGATAATTTTAAAAAACTAAAGAGAGGGTTTGTCCCTTTAGTTGCCACGGAAAAGATATAGAATCACATCTTGATTTTGTGTATTTGGTCCGGTTTATTTATAAATACCTTATTAGGAAAAAGGTAACTGGCCCAAAAAACGTAATATGAGGATTTTGTCCTGAATTCTTTTTCCTTCTATATTGACCAGCCATGCGCGACCTTCGTAAAGCCCCCGCCACACTGCTATTGCTGATGATCAACGTGACTGCTTTTGCCGGCCTTTGGATCGACATTGGGACGCTGGAGGGGCCGGAATGGGTAAGGGGCCTGCTCTTGCAAGGGGCTCAATTTGCACCACTGTCCCTTGACACGCAATGGTACCGCCTCTTTACGCATATGTTCATGCACGGTGGCGTGGTTCATCTGATTATGAACATGTACGCCCTGTTTATCGTTGGCACCGAAGTCGAAAATCTGACGGGTACAGGA
>DAORAG010000239.1:0-5192 GCA_035344095.1 Cyclobacteriaceae bacterium
ATTGCGGGGCAAGTAATTACCCGCCCACCAATTAATACCCTTCGTTCTGCAAAACTGGACTTACTTATCGTCTGGATGCAAATTGATTCTATTAAAATCAGGCTTAAAGCCGATATAATGAAAAATCTTAAACCCGTGGTTCCTGTATTGTTCCTGTTAGTCTTCCTTATTTCACTATCGTCAATGCAATCGCCAACCACAAAAGAAGAAGTCCAAAAAGATTCGTTAGCCGCTGATCGAGCGATGCACATTGCCAAAGTGAAACAGACAATTGCAGGCAAAGAGAACAAGGCGGCTGACTCTGTGTTCTCCAACATAAAAATATTCAAAGGAGTACCTGCCAGCAGAATGTTGGCGATTATGGATATCGCCTACAGCCAGTCGCTGGGCGTAAGCTGTGGTCATTGTCACGATACGAATGATTTTGCCTCAGAAATCAAACCGGAGAAACAAATCACCCGAGAGATGTGGGCCTTCGCTGCCAAAACGAGAAGTATGCTAAACGACATCAAAGGCTTAAAATCAGAAACCCCAATGATCAATTGCACTACCTGCCATCGGGGTCAAATCAAACCCGCATTGAGTTTGAACTAGTCTGATTCTCCAAATTTGGCAATCCACAATCGCAAAGTCTCTTTGAGAAATTCAAACTCTTCTCTTGAAACAACTTGCCACGGTTGATAAAAAGATGCATCTGCCAATGCTTGCGCCTCTTCAATATAGGCTGAGCCTGAAGACGTAGCTTTAATATCGCCTCCATTGACTTCGATCAATTCTCTGCGAGCAAGATCATCAAGTGCTCCTTTAACGGATTGCGCACTGAGTCTCCAAAACGGATTGTCTAAATAATAGTCCAACTGTCTCGTTCGCTCGCCTGATAACGACTCCATAATTTCGCGCTGCAAAGGTGGAAGTGTAACGCTCCTGTCGCCAAGCCAATCGAACCTGCCCATGGCATTGTCGTTACGAAACGCAATAAGCTGGCCAAACTGTTCCATCAGGTAATTGCCCCTGGAAACAGAAAGGCGCTGCCGAAGTGCAAAGGAATGTGTGGTGGTACTCGCTTTGTCCAGAACGTCTTGAAAGATCCGTTGAACACGTTCCAATGTATCTGTCGGAATTGAAATGCACCTTTTTAGCTGGTCATCCCGCAGTTGAACAGATTGCTTCGTTAGTTTTTGGCCTTTAAACGTTTGTGTAAACGCTTGTCCGGATTTTTTTAACAATCCCATTTCAACAAAGCTCTCCCACTGGGTCTGGTGTGCTTCCCTATTTACAAATGGATATCTTAATAGAAACGTATCGAGCGAGTACGGTTCTGGAAAATTGGTCGTCAGTCGCAGAAAATCCTGCAGGTCCTGGCTTTGCAGACTATATCTTTCAGCCACAGTCTGAAGATATGAACCTCCCGAACACTTGCTCACACTTCCCTGCATCTTCACACCTATCGCCTCCCAAACCAATGACCAAAGTCGATCTTGCCTGAGCTCATCAGTAGAAACTTTCAGCGTTGGCTGGCCGAAACAAATCGATGAAGTAAAACCACAAAAGCAAAGTAGAAAAAACGAGATATGCCTTGTCATAATTTCTTATTGAAAAACAAGGATACAGGATGTGAAACAAATCGAAGAAAGTCCTGATAAGGACAGTGCTGAATTAATTAAAACACCGGGAACAAATACAAAACAACCTTAAGTCAAACTCAAACAAACGCCTCGCATGCTTAGCATGGCACCTTCCAGCCTTTTCCTAGCGCAATGGTACCTTCTTCAATCTTGGTTAAAATCTGGGCTTTGGTATACCGGCACCCGATGTCGGTAAAATTATACTTCACACCCTCGATCTTGAAATTGTAGTAGCAGGTGTTTCGCGACTTATGGTTCTTGATACAAACCAGCTCCGGTTTTGTTTGTTGAAGTGGTGCACTTCCGGCAAAAAGAAACAGAAGTAAAATGAGAATTTTTGTCATTGGCAGTAAAACAAAGAGCCCATGCAATTTACAATTGCATGGGCTCCATCAAAAGTCAATTGACTATTAATAACGATAGTAATCTGGTTTGAAAGGACCTTTCACCTCCACGCCAATATACTTGGCTTGCTGAGGGCTCAACGTATCCAATTCTACACCAATCTTCTTCAAGTGGAATGCTGCAACCTTCTCATCAAGATGTTTAGGCAGCATGTATACTTTGTTTTCATACTTATCAGCATTGAGCCACAACTCAAGTTGAGCCAATGTTTGGTTGCTGAATGAGTTCGACATCACAAATGAAGGGTGTCCCATAGCGCATCCAAGGTTCACAAGGCGACCTTCCGCCAACAAGATCACCTGGTTACCGCTATCCAGGGTATAAATATCCACTTGTGGTTTAATAGTGTCCTTCTTGGCGTTTTTGTTCAACCAGGCAACGTCAATTTCATTATCGAAGTGGCCAATGTTGCAGACAATTGCCTTGTCTTTCATAGACTTGAAGTGTCTATCCACGATGATATTGAAGTTACCTGTAGCGGTTACTACAATGTCAGCCTCTTTTACTGCGTCATCCATGCGCTTTACGGCATAACCGTCCATCGCAGCCTGCAACGCGCAGATCGGATCGATCTCGGTTACAATCACGCGAGCACCTGCTCCGCGCAAAGAAGCCGCAGAACCCTTGCCCACATCTCCATAGCCTGCAACGACTGCAACTTTACCAGCAATCATCACATCGGTTGCCCTGCGGATCGCATCTACGCATGATTCTTTACAACCGTATTTGTTATCAAACTTTGATTTTGTAACAGAATCGTTCACGTTGATTGCGGGCAAAGGCAACTTACCGTTATTCATGCGCTCAATGAGGCGATGAACACCGGTAGTAGTTTCTTCCGAGATCCCCTTGATGTTAGGCACCAATTCAGGATAACGATCCAATACCATGTTGGTTAGATCTCCTCCGTCATCAAGGATCATGTTCAAAGGCTGACCGCCTTCGAATGCGTGAAGTGTTTGTTCAATACACCAATCAAACTCCTGCTCATTCATTCCTTTCCAGGCATACACCGGGATTCCGGCTTTTGCTATGGCTGCAGCAGCATGATCTTGTGTTGAAAAAATATTACAAGAAGACCAAGACACTTCTGCACCCAGTTCAACAAGCGTTTCAATAAGTACAGCAGTCTGAATGGTCATGTGAAGACAGCCGGCAATACGCGCTCCTTTCAAGGGTTTCTTTGCGCCATATTCCTCGCGAATGGCCATCAGACCGGGCATTTCTGCCTCAGCCAATTCAATCTCCTTACGGCCCCAATCAGCCAGATTAATGTCTTTTACCTTAAATTTTACCTTTTCTTCAACCATTTTGTTAGTGATTTTCAATTTGGAAGCCCAAAAATACGACAAAGGTTACTAAATCCCCAGTCTGAACTTTCAATGAACTAAACACCCCACGAGTCAGTTTGTTTTGACAAATGAGATATGCAAAAGATAACAATCGATATAGTTTCTGATGTGGTATGCCCATGGTGCTACATTGGGAAAAGAAGAGTGGAAAGAGCGATCAAAGAACTTGAGGGCGAATTCGAGTTTGAGGTCAACTACCTGCCCTTCGAGCTCAACCCACAAATGCCATCAGAGGGCAGAAACCAAAAGGAATACCTTACGGAAAAGTTTGGCGGACCTGAAAGATATGAAAAGCTCACCGACCACGTGACCCAAATCGCCAAGGGAGAGGGACTCGCCTTTGACTATGAAAAGCAGCAAAAATCCCCAAATACCAGAGACGCGCATCGGCTGATTTGGCTGGCAAAGACAACTGGCAATCAGGCAGCCATGAAGGAGGCACTTATGAAAGCTTACTTTGAAGAAGGAAAAGACCTGACCCAAAAGTCAACGTTAATTGAGATAGCTTCCGGTGTCGGGCTTGATCCTCAACGAACTGATCTTTTGCTCAACTCTGACGAGGGCCTTGTAGAAGTGCAATACCTCGAACAAACAAACTATCAGCGCGGAATCTCGGGAGTGCCGTTTTATATCATCAACGGGAAATATGGAATCTCTGGTGCACAACCTTCAGAGACGTTTGTGAGTGCATTTAGAGATATAAGTGAGAAAACTACAGTTGGCTAATTATTTCTTTTTCGTTGGAGCCGTTTCCTTCTTAATGCCCAGGTCACTTTCTTTGATAATGGCGGTCCATATGCTTGTCTTTCCATTGTCCATCCTCGCCCAAATTGGTGCTATGATTCCTCCGTGCGCTGAGATATTTGTGTAGTCACCAAAAAAATGATCCTCTGTTGGCACAAACGGAGACTCGCTGATCTTCACCTCCGTAAAATTATATCCTCCATCCGTTGAGTACGCCAGATAAACATCGGTCTGGTTATCAGAATAATCTCTTCGATCATAATATACTACGTAGATATAACCAGTGGTCTGATCCACCGTCATCCAGGGCAAAAACTGATGCGACTTGGTGTCTTCCTTGTTTACACGAGCTGGTGCCGACCAATTGTCGCCCCAGTTGGTAGACCGCATGAACCAGACGTCTGTGTCGTCTTCACCATTTCCCTGATCAGCCCACAGCACATAAAGGGCATTGTGAAATTTACTGGTGCTATTATCTACTTTAATAATGGGCATCCCGTTGGCACGCCCCAGTCCTGGAATGTTCATATTCCAACCTCCCTCCTGTGTCGCGATTGGAATATCATTGCGAAGCCACATCTTTCCGTCATCATAAGATCGATCAAGGTAGAGTGTGCCTGCGTTGGACCACACCACAAAAATTTTTCCATCATTGGATATGGCTGGCACTGCACCTTCAGTTGTATTATCGTCATCAATGCAATCACCAGGATTCTGGCTTAACTGAATGGCGTCACTCCATTTTTTTCCATTCGAGCTGGAACTGAAAAGGATGTTCGACTGGCATGCTGGATCCTGAAGCCCATACTTGTCAAACTGCGTCCAGGCGACCACGACATTACCTTTTTTCGGATGTACAGCGGCCCAGGGTTTGTCCTGGTCTTTCGGAGGATTATGACCTATTGATCGGCCCTCATCCCATGTTTTACCCCCGTCATCCGATCGATGACTTACAATCCTATCGAGCCATGCCTCATCACTTCTTCCTTTGCCACTTGGATCTGAAAGATGGAAAAAATAAATAGCTCCTTTTGGATCGGCTTCCAACACGACATCACCATACACA
>DAORAG010000240.1:0-5158 GCA_035344095.1 Cyclobacteriaceae bacterium
GCAATGTGTAATCCCCCAAATGCGCTTGCACGATTGCCCTTACCCTGATTGTAGCCAATGATGACACACTCCCGCGTATTTCTCACCTTCACCTTCAACCATGCATCCGATCGCTTGCCGGGTTGGTAGCGGCTGAATTTGTCCTTCGCCATAATCCCCTCAAGGTTGTGCTCGCGCGCAGCTTCAAACAGTGATTCTCCGTCTTCTACAAACTCACTGGTACGATAAGGTGCATCTCGCTTGATAGCATCTTTCAACCACTCCTTCCTTCTTAATAACGGCTCGTTGATCAATGCTCTTCCATCCAAGTAAAGACAATCGAATATGTAGCAATAGGCAGGATTTGACTTCGATGCTTTCTCAATATTTCCTTCCCCCGAAGTCATGAGCCGGTTAATCACCTTCTTGAATTCAGGCTTGCCTGCCTTATCGAGACAAACAATCTCTGCATCAAACAAACCGCAGTTGGCTCGGAATGCCTTCTCAGGAATCAGTAGCTCCGGAAACTGCTTAGTAATATCATTTTGATTCCGACTTCTGATGCGAAGCTGTCCATCCTCCAACGAAATCATCGCGCGGATGCCATCCCACTTCACTTCATAGATGTAATCATCACCAGTTGGTGTCTTGGAAGCGCTGTCCGACAACATCGGCTCAATCAAGTCGTGCAAATAATCTACCTGCGGTGTGTCTACTCTCTCAAGTAGCCATTCCTTCTGTTTGATTTTATAAATTCTATACTCACCATTGACCTCCTTGCTGCTCAACCGGAAATAGAACCCATCCTTCTTATCCTTTGTAATTTGGTATTTGCCCAATGCATAAATCCACATGTCACCACCACCGTATTGCCCCTTTGGTATCTTGCCATCGAAGGTGAGATACTCCATCGGGTGATCTTCCGTTTGTACTGCCAGCCGTTTTACGCCAGGCAACGGTGGAAGCCCTCGTGGCACGGCCCATGACTTCAGTACACCATCTTGTTCAAGCCTCAGATCATAGTGAAGATTGGTGGCATGATGGCGATGAACGACAAAGTTGGTTCCTCCACCTTCCAATATTTTGGCAAGCGGCTCCCGCGTCTTCTGGAAATCGCGTTTCTTCTCATAGACCTCCAACTGTTCTGGTGTCTTGTGCTTTTTATTCGCAGGCAATTTCTTAGGCGCCTTCGTCTTGCGTTGGGTATGAAGCTCCACTGCAAATGCATCGATCCCTTCCCATGCATCGCCTTCTTCCACCACCTTTTCAAGAGCGGTTCTTATGTTGTATTCCATTGGAGATTTGGTGGCCGCCAGATCATCCCACGACAATGGCATAGACACCGGAGCACCAATCCTTCCACGAAGGCTGTAAGGTGAGACTATACTCTGCCCCTGTCTGATCCGATAAATATCAACGAGCACACGTCCTTTGCGAGCTTCTTTTTTGATATGAAGCGTCAGATTTTTCGGCCTTTCTTCTACAAAGGGTTTTGCGATGGTCTGCGCAGTCTCAAAGACCGTGGAGAAATCCCACTTAGGCTCGATAGGTACACACACATGTACGCCTTTACCTCCTGTCGTTTTCACAAAGACGTTGTAGCCAAAATTTTCAAGGTACTCTCTCAATTCAAAGGCGATCTCTACTATATGTCCAAAGTTGTAACCTTCAGGTGGATCAAGGTCAAACACCATATAATCGGGCTTATCGAAATGAGGCTTGCGACTGTGAAGTTGGTGCAACTCAAGAGAAGCCAGGTTGGCCAGCCAAACCAGTGATGCTGGCTCGGTGGCAATGATGTAGTCTTTCTTTTCCTCGCTGCCAAGCTTAACAAACTCAAGCCAATCCGGTGCCCACTCCGGGCGATTTTTCTGATAGAAACTTTCACCATGAATGCCGTCCGGAAACCGGATAAGCGTAAGCGCCCTACCCTTGATGTGTGTAAGCAGCGTTGGCGCAATCTTCAGGTAGTATTGAATAATCTCGGCTTTGGAAACCTGATCTTCGGGAAAGAGTATCTTGTCCAGATTGGATACCTCCAGCTTCCTCTTGCCTACCTGGGTCCACTGGGACTTCTTTGCCATTAGTTCAAATCGTCAAGCACTTCACCACGTGGTTTGTTGCTGAGAAACAACATCCCAATAATGAAACAAACTGCGGCCACACCAATAGGATACCAAAGTCCAGCGAATGGATCGCCAGCAGGTGCTAATTCAGTCTTACTGAGTTCATATAGACTGGTGGCTATAAATGGGGTCAAGCCACCAAAGATACCGTTGCCGATGTGATACGGCAGTGACATGGACGTGTACCGTATTCTTGTTGGAAACAACTCAACGAGAAAGGCTGCAATTGGCCCATACACCATGGTGACCAGGATTACCTGGACAGCCACGAGCGCTATCATATCCCAAAATGGAACAGTCCCTAGTACGATTTGTCGGCTTATGGGCGCGTTGTCATCAGCTGCGACACGTTCGGTAAGTACGGTACCATCTGCATATTGCTTTACAACCGTGATGACATCACTCTCCGCTGTTCGCTCTTCGGTCAGCGGAGCAGCGCTTGACATGTCAGTTAAGCTGTACATACCCTTGTATATCGGGCGATAAAGTAATACCGCAAGAATGAGCCCGGCCATCATGATGAGCTTTCTCCCGACACGGTCCGACCAGGCACCGAAGACGATGAACAGTGGCGTACCTATCAGCAACGCCACAGCAATGATATAGTTGGATTGGACAAACTCCACATTGCAAGTCTTTTGAATAAAAGAAAGGGCGTAGAACTGTCCTGTGTACCAGACTACACCTTGGCCTGCTGTGATACCGAAGAGTGCGATCAATACCATTCGAAGATTTTCCTTCTTTCCAAAACTCTCCTTGATAGGATTCACCGACAATTTTCCTGCTGCCTTGATCTTGGTAAACATCGGTGACTCTTCCATCTTCATTCTGATGTAGATCGAAATGGCAACCAGAAAAACTGACAATAAAAATGGAATCCTCCAGCCCCATGAGTTGAAGGCTTCCACACTCATTGACTGTCGCACGATTAATATGACACCCAGAGAGACAAACAAACCCAGTGTGGCCGTGGTTTGTATAAAACTTGTATAATAGCCTCTTCTTGCTGCGGGTGAATGCTCCGCCACATAGGTCGCTGCGCCTCCATACTCCCCGCCAAGGGCCAGCCCCTGAACGAGCCTTAGTATCAACACAATCAAAGGAGCTGCTACACCAATTGATTCATAACTGGGCACAAGGCCAATGAGAAAAGTGGAACCTCCCATCAGGATCAGCGTAACAAGAAACGTGTATTTCCTTCCAACTTTATCTCCGAGCCTGCCAAACACAAGAGCTCCAAACGGCCGCACCACAAAACCGGCAGCAAACGTGGCAAGTGTTGAAAGAAATGCTGCAGTTGGGTTTGTACCTGGAAAGAACTGGGTGGCAAGAATGGCAGCAAGACTACCAAATATGTAGAAGTCGTACCATTCGATAAGTGTACCTACAGAGGAAGCTCCTATGACAGACCATAGTTTCTTCTTTTGGTCCGGGGTAATCACGTCTTGCATGGGAAAAGTTTAGATGCGCAATGGCTAAATATATCAAAAGAATATCTCCTGCGCCAACCGATATGTGTTGGCGTGCGCCTCTATGATGTCACGAAAATCAGGAGAGTAACCACCACCCATACTGGCGACCAAAGGAATCTTATTTGAGTGTGCGGACTGAAGTACTATCCGATCCCGTTCTTTGCATCCCTCTTTAGTCAGCCCCAGTCTTCCAAGCTTATCGGTAGCCAGCACATCCACACCTGACTGGAAGAACATGAAGTCAGGATGAAACCGATCCAAGATATTCGAGAGGTTACTGTGAAGCGTCTTCAGGTAAAAGACATCATCGGTATGATCGGGTAAACCAATATCCAGGTCCGATGACTCTTTTATCATTGGATAGTTATTAGCTCCATGCATGCTAAAGGTGAATACACGGGGCTCATTTTGAAATATTTGTGCCGTGCCGTTTCCCTGGTGTACATCAAGGTCCACCACCAATATTTTTTTTGCAAGGTTTTCACTTAACAGGTAATTGGCAGCAATGGCAATGTCATTAAGTAAACAGAAGCCTTCTCCTTTGTTGGTGAAAGCATGGTGAGTGCCTCCCGCAATATTCATCGACACGCCATATTGCAATGCAAAGTGAACACACTGACGGGTGCCGTTCATGATGGTTATCTCGCGATCGACCAATTCGCGACTCAGAGGGAATCCGGTTCTCCTTATTTCTTTTGGAGACAGTGAAAGTGATTGAAGCTTCTTCCAATATTCTGTATCGTGCGTTTCAAGTATCCACTTCGGCTCGATTGGCTCCGGACTGAAAAGATTTGACTCGCTGATAGTACCCTCGTGAATGAGTTGCTCGGGCAGCACCTCATATTTGCTCATCGGAAACCGATGGTTGGGCGGCAAGGAAAGCACATATCGTTTATTCCATGCAACTTTCAGCATTGTCTTCTAATGATGTTCCTCCTTTTGATACCATTTCTCCTGCAGATGGTGGAAGGTATCGTGAACGGTTGTGAGTGTGCTCCCAATCGAGTCTGCGCCATTTGAGGTTGTAGCATCGAGAAGCTGCTGGCACTGCGCCTTAAGCTGATCCATCAACTTTCGAACTTCCTCGTTATCTACCCTTGAAGGGATCGTATTCTTTGACCAGGCTTCGGCCGCTGCCACCATCTCAGCGGCATATTGCTTGGCCGGTTCAATGTTAGCTGAGTCTCGGTAGGGATGAAAACTTTCCGCCATCACCATGTGAAACTCATCCATGCCTGTCCACTCTTCAGGCTGTGTCTCTTCCGTTTGATTTTCACTGGCAGGTTGTTGACTGCATGACCAGATCAAGATTGCTGTGAATAACAATAGGTTGATATGCTTCATATTTCTAAAAATTTTTATCTCTTTTTCTGTACTTGATCCGGTTCTCGATGCTTTGCACTCCACGCTTTAGCAAATCAAAATAAAGCGTGACATACAATATCAAACTAAACATCCAGATAACACCAATGTTGAAATATAACGTATCGTATTTCTCGCCCAAAAAATGTTTTGTTGGGGTGTAAAAGTTGGCTGAGAAATCAAACGGGTTCTTAGGTCGATGCTGATCAAAATAAATTG
>DAORAG010000241.1:0-5090 GCA_035344095.1 Cyclobacteriaceae bacterium
GGAGAAGAATCACCAATTTGAGAACCTCTACAACCTGAAGGGCGGAATCCTTGCCTGGGCTGATCAGATTGACCCGACAATGAGCAAGTACTAAATCTTTTCGATGGCCTGATGAATATCTTCGAATATATCATCAAGATGCTCTAATCCAACAGACACACGAATAAGCCCGGGGGTAATCCCCACCGCAAGCCTCTCCTCTTCTTTTAGCTTGGAGTGAGTGGTTGATGCCGGATGAGTAGCGATCGTTCTCGTGTCACCCAGATTAGCAGTGTGGCTCAACATCTTCAATGAATTTAGGAACTTTTGTCCAGCAGCAAGTCCAGCCTTCAGTTCGAATGTCACCAACGCACCACCCAAACGCATCTGCTTCTTTGCCAATTCAGTTTGCGGGTGTGAATTCAGGAAAGGGTATTTGACGTATGCAATAGCAGGATGTCCCTCAAGCTTCTTGGCCAACTCAAAAGCATTAGCACAATGCTTCTCCATTCGCACCGCCAATGTCTCAAGGCTTTTCGATAGAACCCAGGCATTGAACGGGGACATCGATGGCCCTGTATGCCGTGCGAAGAACCTTACCTCTTTGATCAGGTCCTTACTTCCTACTACAGCGCCTCCTATTACACGTCCCTGCCCATCAATAAATTTCGTTGCCGAATGCGTTACCAAATGTGCACCCCATTGGATTGGATTTTGCAGATAGGGCGTGGCAAAGCAGTTGTCTACATTCAAAATCAGATTGTGTTTTGCGGCAAGTTTGCCCAGCCACTCCAAATCAATAATATCCAAGGCAGGATTAGAAGGTGTCTCAACAAAGATCATCTTCGTGTTTGGTTGGATTAGCGCTTCCCAGGTTTCCGGTCGATCGACATCCGCATAAGAATGTGAAATATTGAACCTTGGAAACAGGGTATTTAGAATCTGATGTGTTGAACCAAAAACAGATCGTGATGCCAACACATGATCGCCAGCCCTAAGCAAAGACGCCATACTGATAAACATGGCCGCCATGCCAGATGAAGTCGCAAAACCATCTTCTGCTCCCTCCAATGCACAAAGTTTCTCGATAAACTCACTGCTATTAGGATTGGAGAATCTAGTATAAATATTGCCTTCCTCCTCATCAGCAAACAAAGCCCTGGCCTGGTCAGCGGACTCAAAAACAAAACTTGATGTCAGATACAGCGGAGCGGAATGCTCACGAAATGATGTTCGCTCGGATTGTATGCGAACGGCCTGCGTTTCAAAATTTTTACTTTCCTTCATGATTCTAACTCTCTACTTCGCAGCTATAGGAAAGCTTCACTGACTTATCCAGCGTAGCCGCTACTGAGCAATATTTATCAATCGACAACGACACAGCTCTTTCTGCTTTTTCCAATGTTACATTTCCAAACACGACATAACGGAGTTGAATCGACTGAAATGGGTTAGGCGCCTTGCCTTCCTTCCTATCTCCTTTTACATACACTTTAATTCCTGTCACCTCTTGCTGTTGTTTTCGAAGGATACTTAACACATCAATCGTGCTGCATCCAGCCAAGGCACTTAAAAGCATTTGCATAGGCCGCATTCCCTTTCCTGTTCCTCCGATAGCTGGCGAAGCATCGAGATGAACTTCGTTTCCTTCCTGATTTTTGGCCACAAGGTGAAATTCACCGTCAACTCGTGATAACTCTATTTCCGTCATTAATCTCTAACTTTTTCCCAAAGCAAACTAACGACAATCAGCGATAAGATGCTAACTATTGTTGCCGGCACCAGGCTGGGTACACTGATTTCATATCCCCATTTAAACACTGCCCATGTGGCAAGGCCAGTGAACATAGAAGCCATGGCTCCTGCGCTATTGGTTCTGCTCCAATAAAGGCCAAAAGTAAGAGGAGCAAATAAAGACACGAGGCTGAAAATGGAGGACTCAGATACAAGCTCGTAAATATTCTCGCGAAGACAGGCCATCACAGTCGCAACACAACTGAAAATCAAAATTGAGGCTCTGGTCACATTGAGCAACTGCTTGTCTGTCAACTCACCTTTCATCAAGGGTTTCACCAGGTTCTCAGAAAAGATTGAAGCCGGAGCAAGGATCGCACTACTCGTTGTACTCATGATGGCGGACAGCAGTGATCCGAAAAATAAAATTTGAATTGGCATGCCTGTGTGCAACAATACCATATTTGGCAGCGCGAGTTGGGCATCTCCGCCCAGTTGCCCTCCATATAAATACTTTGTGCAAAGGCTGATGAACAAAGGAAGAATGGCAATTGTGAGATAGAGTCCCGCGGCAACGAAGCAGGACCGAACAGCAATATTCACCGAGCCTGATGACATCACACGCTGGAATACGTCCTGAGAAGGAATCGACCCAAGTCCTAATACAGACCATGCTGCGATGTAGGCGGTTATCTCTGTAATATTAAAGGATGGAAAAAACTTAAAGTTGCGCGGATTCACCTCATTGAGCACGGTAGTCACTCCTCCTGCCTCCTCCGACAGCACCACGGCCAACACGATCAAGCCAGTAACAATAATTATACTTTGAACGAAGTCGGTAACGGAAATGGCCCACATCCCACCGATGAATGTATATCCAGTAACAACCACCGAACTGATCACCACTCCTTGCCAAAGTTCAAGGCCTGCAACGACATTAAGGATTAGCCCCATCGCAACGAGCTGCGCGGCAATATATCCTACGTAGGGTGGCGCCAAGAAGATACTTGCAACCAATTCTGTTCTCGGCCCGAAGCGTTGCTTAAAAAAATCCCCAAGTGTCAAAAGATTCATGTTGTAGAGCTTCCGTGCAAAAAAAAGCCCGAATAGCACCAAACATAAGGCTGCACCAAACGGATCTTCGATAACCGAATACAACCCTCCTTCCAAAAACTCAGCAGAAGCACCAAAAACTGTTTCCGATCCAAACCACGTGGCGAAGAGTGCAGCAGAACTTAGCATGATTGGCAGGCTTCTTCCCGCCAACATAAAATCACCGGTAGTTTTGACCCTGCGAGAAGCCCAGTAGCCGATACCAACGGTTAGCGCCAGATAAAAAATTATGGAAACAAGAAGCAACTGGGTACAGGAGTTCGGTTTGTCCTAAAAGTATCAAACCAAAAAATAAAATCAATGACAGATGGGAGTTAATTGCTAACTAAATCAAATTCAACCCTGACCTCAACCTCGTCTGTAATCTCTTGCCAAAGTAGTTTTGGAATTTTAATGTTATAATCCACCAAACGCACCTTGAAAGTCGAGGCTATTTGCAGGCTGCTCCCCGATCTGGTTAATAATCCCTGAATCATTACCTTTTTGGTCTGACCGTGAATCGTCAGAGTTCCACTGACTGAAACTTTCTGGGCGGTTGTTACGGATGGATTAACGTCTGAAATTGTGCCGGAAAAGTTTGCCATCGGATAAAGCGCAGATTCCATGTACTTCTCATTGAAGTGTTGCTTCATGAGTGATCTCTCAAATTCAAACTCAGAAATTTTTACAAAGAATTGGACTTTCCCCGATTCAAGATCTGCAAAACCGCTACAATGAGTATTGACCGCGGAGATATCCTCTATTGAAGCTTCAGAAAAGAACGATACGACACCCGTTGTAATTTCATACCGCTGTGCATTTGCCGTAAGGATACCAAGGTAAATGAAGAAACCCAGGATCCTCATCTGTTGGCACCATCTGCCACCCAGCAAGCAATCAAATCGATTTGTTCCTGGGACAAGTTGCCATTTGGTGGCATGGACTTGTTTGAGGTCAAAGTCCTTATTGCATTTGAGTTCTCCTTCACGTTCTCAAAGAGTGTGTAGTCACTCTGAGCCCCCAGACTTCCATCATGACAATTAGCCGTTGCGCAGTTAAGTTCTATTAGAGACTTTATGGTTTGGTACTGCATTCCCGGCACCTCCACTTTCATGAAAACGGTACAGCCGTTTGCATCCTTCGCCTCCACTGAATAGATGCCCTTGCCTAATTCAGGGATGACATTACTTGGAGCAAAAGTATTGTTGTTGAGTCTGAATTGGTAGGGTGACACACCTCCCGAGACATCAACTGTAATGAATCCGTTGCTATTCGGAGGACACACTGTACTTCCTGTAGGGACAGCAGCAGCTGTAAAATCAGAACCAGTGGTGGCTAATATCACGTCTGCCGATTTCGTGCAGTTTCCATTGCCACCAGTGACATTTACCTTATAGGAACCTGCCTTCAGTCCAGTGAACAGACCCGTGGTGTTTATTAGTCCATTTAAGTCGTAGGTATATGGCTCAACTCCACCCGAAGCAGTAGCCTGAAAACTCGCATCATCCTGACCACATGAGCTTACGTCCGATTGCGTAACAATCGTTAAGGAGAGCTGGGTACAATCCAGCGGTGGCTCCTCGTCCTCTTTACACCCAGGCATCGCGACTGTAAAAAGTATTAAAATCGTCAAAGCCAGAAACTCCTTTTTCATCTCCATCAAAATTGTCCCTCCAGGGTTTATACTCATCATCGGGTATAGGTCAATGCCCAAAAATAAGGAATGAGAAGAATGGCACTAGTGGCTAACTGAAATTTGCGAGATATCTGATCAAGGATACCTTAAAGTGAGTGATGTCTGCCCTAAAAAGAAAATCCCCCGAAGTCCTTGACCCCAGGGGATAATCCTGTCTATAGTTGGCTTTAATCTGACACTAAGGTAAGGGCACCAATCTGGAACCAAAACACCGTCCCGATCACTTGAATTAATTGCTGGTAAGTTGCCGATTTTACCGTTGAACGGCTTTAACGGAGTCCAAATTGGTAGAGTCTGCGGTTCCAAACTGCTTCTTTATCCTCTCCTTGAGTTGGGGTTTTGAGCCTGGAAATGTTGTTCTGGAGCTAATGTCATAACTGACATAGGCCAGAATGAGCACAAACAGCCCAGCCATGATCAGAAAAACTTTTGACTTCTTCATTTCAACAAAAAAGGGGCCTATGCCCCTTTTGCTAATTTAGTTTTTTCACGATTGCCTCGAAGGCTTCCGGGTGGTTGGCCGCAAGGTCTGCAAGTACTTTGCGGTTCAACTCAATTCCTGCCTTTCCGAGCTTACCCATAAACTCTG
>DAORAG010000242.1:0-5072 GCA_035344095.1 Cyclobacteriaceae bacterium
ACGGCAGCAACGTTCCCAAGCGACATAATACCCTTCTTCTTCATTAAAAATTGCTGGATCGAGAGTGATAACGGTAGTGTAGATCAGCTTGTCAGTAACGATTTCGCCATTCGAACATTCCGGCTGAGTATACGACACGCTGCTTTCCATGTCGAGTGGAAGTACCACGTTCGTTATAAAGGTGTCATTGCTCCTCCGGAATATAGCCACTGTCGCGTTAGGATCTTTCGCTCCGGCAGCTCCATTCAACTTGTCGAAGTATATAATCAGGTTGAGCCTATAAGACGAGCCGCTGATGTGGAGCAGCTCGAATTCTCCACCAACGATGTGAGAAGCGCCTGCCTGAATACCGCAGAAGCACAAAAACAAGATGAAGGCTCTTCTCATAGGCTGGTCTGATTCGAAATATAGGAACACGGCCACTCGGCCAAAACCCCCATTATTGTGTATTTTCGCAACCTCAATTGAGGTGCTCGATTAGCAATTTCTGCACAATCACATCAGTAAAGTTATATATACCCAAAGGTGAAAAAAGGCGACAAGCTTGAAAATCTCCTGATTGAAGGAATGGCAGCGGAAGGCAAGTGTCTGGCCAAAGTAGACGGCATGGTAGTATTTCTGAATGGAGGCGCACCGGGAGATACAGTTGAAGCAATAATTACCAAATCAAAGAAGAGCTTTCTTGAAGCTCGCGTGACCAACGTTATTCATCATTCTCCACATAGATCAATACCATTTTGTGATCACTTTGATACCTGTGGTGGCTGTACATGGCAACATATCAATTATGAAACCCAACTTTCCTTTAAGGAGAAACAAGTTCGGGACAACCTTGAACGCATTGGTGGACTAGCGCTACCGGAGGTGTTACCTATTAAAGGGTCAGAACATACCAGAGAATATCGAAATAAACTTGACTTCACATTTACTGATAGTCAATGGCTGACATGGGAGGAGTTGAAAACGGACAAGATAAAGGGTCCCGGCCTGGGTTACCACATTCCCAAAATGTTTGACAAAGTTTTTGATCTTGACAAGTGCCACCTGCAACCTTCTCCTTCCAATGAAATAAGGCAACACGTCAAAAAGTTGTCGCTTGATCACCGTATTCCTTTTTTTAACCTTAGATCACAAACTGGATTTCTCAGAACACTCACTATACGCACTGCGTCCACCGGTGAGGTAATGATAATTCTTCAGGTAACTGAAGACAAAAAAAAATGGATTGATCTGATCTTATCAAGCGTTGCCGACCTGTTTCCGCAAGTGACATCGATAAACTATGTGGTCAATAGCAAAAGGAACGACACTTTCCATGATCTTCCGGTGATAACCTGGCGCGGAAACCCTTTCATCACGGAAAAGATGCCGCAACCCAATACAGAGGGTGATTTACAATTTCGCGTGGGGCCAAAGTCATTTTATCAAACCAACTCAGAGCAGGCATTTCACCTCTACAAAATTGCGTGGCAGTTTGCAGCGCTAACAGGCAAAGAACTGGTTTATGACCTTTACACAGGTACCGGGACAATCGCCAATTTTGTCGCGGCTGACGCAGCCAAAGTTGTCGGTCTGGAGTACGTGGCTGACGCAATCGCTGATGCAAAGGTCAACTCTCAAATCAATGACATCACCAACACCGCGTTCTTTTCGGGAGATATCAAAGACTTACTGGATGACCGTTTCTTGTCTGAACATGGCCGACCAGATGTGATCATCACCGACCCACCACGTGCTGGCATGCACGAGGATGTTTGTAAAATGATCCTGAAAGCAGAACCTGAACGAATTGTGTATGTAAGTTGTAATCCTGCGACACAAGCCCGCGATCTCAAAATTCTATCCGAAAAATATTCTATTGATCGGGTTCAGCCTGTCGATATGTTTCCTCATACAATGCATGTTGAGAATGTAGTTCGTCTGATACGGATTTGATCAATGCACTGGATGCCTCGGCTCCCTTGGCATCTCAACAAACTCTTTCGTTTGTTCGATACGTTTGCTGATCATCGGAAGCTTCTTCATGGCATCTATTTCCAATGACAAAACACCGAAGTCCTCCACCACCTTTCCCCGCATTTCATAAAACCCCCGGCCCCTGAAGGGGAACTTGCGTGCCACCGCTGGAAAGTGAACCGTATCAAAAAAATCTCCATTGTGGTCGTAAAATGTGCCGAAGTGCATGGACTCACCTTTTAACGTGCGTGTGTTTTTTGTAGTGACGAGGTATCCGACCATCAACACGGCTTTTCCAATGCTGCTTGCCATTTCCCTTGCAGTGGTGTTGCCCTGACAAGGTTGCTCTAACAAAAGGAAAGGATCACAAAGCGGAAATCCCAACAGTTCGATCTCATCAAAAGCATCTTCCAGCGGCTGCCTTTGAAGTGCGGGCAAAGGATATTCACCAGGTTCTGTGTCGAACAATGCTGTTGACTGGGCCCTGGTTTTAGTCGCGGCTTTACTACTCAAGTGAAGCATCGCCTCCCATAAGAGTCTCTGCTTTGACTTCCCGGTAAATCGAAAAGCCCCCAACCGAATAAGAATTCTCACTTGCTCAAGTGACGTTGTTGGCACGCGGTTTAAAAAATTATCCAGACCGGTAAATGGTCCTTGTCTTTCTCGATCCGCAATGATGGCCTCCGACACTTTGGACTCGAGGCTCTTCAGGTGTATAAACCCAATAAATATTTCATCACCGTAAATAGTCGTCAAGTGCTCACTCTTATTAATGCAGGGCGCGTTGATTTTGCCCCCACTTCTTCTCGCTTCATGGAAATAAAACTCAGTGCTGTAAAAACCACCGAAGTTGTTGATTACCCCTACCATAAACTCCAGCGGATAGTGCGCCTTCAAATAGAGACTTTGGAAGCTCTCCACGGCATAGCTTGCCGAATGACCCTTAGCGAAAGAATAGCCGGCAAAACTTTCGATTTCAAACCAAACGCGATCAATTACTTCTTTCGCGTACCCCAGTTCGGCACAGTTATCAAAAAATTTTTTCTCAATTTTTTTAAAACTCTCCCGCGATCTCATCTTGCCTGACATACTTCGCCTGAGCACATCGGCCTCTGACAATGACATGCCGGCAAAGTGATGCGCTACTTTTATCACATCCTCCTGATAGACCATCACACCAAAAGTCTCTTTCATGAGTTCATCGATCTTTGGGTGCGTGGGCTCGTAGGCCTCGCCTTTTTGCACTTTATGAAATCGCTCGATATAGGCTCGCATCATACCTGATCGTGCAACACCGGGCCGAATGATCGAACTGGCAGCAACGAGTGTGAGGTAGTCTTCGCACTTTAACTTTCCAAGTAGCATTCTCATGGCGGGGGATTCAACATAGAAGCACCCTATTGCACTACTATTGCGAAGAAGCGTCTTGATCTTTTCATCTCTTTTAAAATCGTGAAACCGATGGATGTCAACGTCAATATTCTTGTTGCGCTTCACATGCCTAACCGTTTCTTTCAAATGTCCGAGGCCTCGTTGACTCAGAATGTCAAATTTGAAAATGCCAAGATCCTCAGCATTGTTCATCTCAAAGTGAGAAACCGGATAGCCCTTTGGAGGAAAATGAAGGGCTGTATATGCATAAATGGGCTTCTCGGTTATCAACACTCCGCCAGCATGAATGGATAAATTCGAGGGCAAGTCTTGAATGTAAGAGGCGTACCTAAAAATCAGTTCTGTGATATGGTCTCTAGAACGATGCCTCTCCGGTTCATCTACAATTTGATCGATCTCTTCTTTTGGCAATCCGAAGACTTTACCTAATTCACGCAATACCGATCGGCTTTGATAGGTGACGTGGGTGCCTAACAGGCAGATGTGATCAGGCCCATATTTCTTGAAAAGGTATTCATAAATGGCATCTCGATTGTCCCACGAAAAATCCAAATCAAAATCCGGAGGAGATGTGCGCTCCGGATTGAGAAATCTTTCAAAGTATAAGTCGAGCTCGATCGGATCAACATTGGTAATACCCAGGCAATAGGCAACCATGCTGTTGGCTCCACTGCCCCGGCCCACAAAGTCATAACCATTTTCCCGCGCATGCTTAATTAGGTCGTAGGTGATAAGATAATAGGTGCAGAAGTTCTTTCCTCTGATAATATTGAGCTCCCTCTGAAATCTTTCCCTGAGTTTTTCATTTTTGGCTTCGTATCGCTGCTGAAAGCCACTCCAGGCATCAGTAACCAGCTGTTCCCAGTCGGCATCGAGATCTCCTGAGAAGGATCGTTTGTTCTTATCGGCACCCAGATCGAAATGAATGTGACAAGCATCAAGAATTTTTTTTGTGTTCGTGATCAGCTGAGGAAATCCGGCAAAGCTCAATTCAAGCTCACGCTCCGGCATCATCACCTCATCCTCACGCGCTTGCAGGTGTTCAGGCAGCTTACTCAACAAGGTGTTGTGATGCATGGCTCTCAATAACCGATGCACATTGAAGTCGCGCTTCTTTGCAAAGGTCACCGGGTGTAGCGCAACAAATTTTTCCTGCAATCTCTTGACCGAAGGCGATAACACGATACGACTTAACTCATGTTTTCTAATTCCGATGTACTCGTTTGGCCTTAACTGTTCGGGCTCTCGCTTTCCAAAAGGATAGACAACGAAAACATCCTTCCATTCAGGGGCCCGCTCAGGAAGTGCTATATCCCGAATATTGTGATAAGAAAGGAAGCGGTTCATTTCCTCAAAACCATCGTTGTTTTTAGCGATGGCAACGTAAAGCAGGTTATCCTCCTTCCGAAACTCAATACCCAGGGCGATGTCAAGCGCATAGCCAGGCTTGCCAAATCTGTTCAGGCCGCTTTCATCGATTGGTTGTTTTTCTTTACAAAGTCTGAGCAGTTCTATGTATGAAGCAGTGTTATTGATTTCGGTAAGGACAAGTTTTTTGACCCCACACCGCTGAGCTTCATTAAAAAGGTCCTCTACCTGAAGCGTACCATATTTAAAACTAAAAGCGGTATGGCAATTGAGGAACATTTATTTTACCCTTTAAATGCATTCATCTCCATCCTCACCCGTTTGTTGACGTTCAAGGTGGAGGCCCTGATAAGTTT
>DAORAG010000243.1:0-5064 GCA_035344095.1 Cyclobacteriaceae bacterium
ATCACTTCAAATTTTTCCCAACCTACAAAATCAAAGTGCCACCATTCAGACGCAAATACTTTGAATCCGTGTTTTTCCATTGCCGACCGCAGCATTTCGCGATTCCTGACCGCCTCCTTATCCTTGAGTGGAAAATCCGGAAACGCCTCTTCCTGAAAAGAGTCATATGGGGTTGGCATCTTAATTTCATTTTTGGTCTTACTATCGATCAAGGTGAGATCGAGCGCGCATCCCCGGTTGTGACGTGACCCCTGATACGGAGAAGCAACGAAGGTCGTATCTCCATAAACCTCGTAAAACTTTACCGTGGCAGAGTAAGGACGGTAGCCGTCATGAATTTTAAGCTCCAGGCCTTTTCTTTTGAGCTCTTGTTGTACTTTGGAAAGAGCGGCAGCCACAGGCTTTCTGGCATATGCCTTAGCCAGCGTATAGATCACCTCACCAGTGAAGTTATTAGTCGTAGCATAACGAATGTCAAGGACGAGTCCTGGAATGACTTCCTCAAGATCAACCAATTCCTTTTCGGGGTGGCTTTTAATCTCATTCAGATATCCGTTCAACGTCATGGGTTGAAGACCATATCTATATTGACCAAACACATTGATAGATAACACGATAAGAAAAGTGCCCAATAGATTTATTACGAGACTCATCATGGTTAAAGATAGATATTTTAACTTTAGATTAAGCCTGACGAAATATGCGAGTCTTTAAGTGGATTGGTGTCATAGTGGCACTACTTCTGGTAGCCGTGGTTGCCTTCCTATTTATTTTCCTTCAACTTCAAAAGCCCTCCTATGATGGAACGGTTACGCTAACCGGCTTAGAGAAAGAGGTCGAAGTTCAATACGATAAGTTTGGTGTGCCTCACATCTATGCTTCTGGTGAATTGGATGCCTACTATGCATTAGGCTACGTTCATGCACAAGATCGCCTGTTCCAAATGGAAATGTTGAGAAGAGCTGCTGACGGCAGACTATCTGAGGTGTTGGGCGAGGACTTGATTAAAGTAGACAAACTATTCCGCACGTTAGGGATTAATGAATTTGCGAGTCAAAGTGCGCAACAATTTTTAAGCGCAGATACAGCAGCATGGCAACGCGAAGCGCTGGCATATCAACGTGGAATAAACGCGTTTATTGACAACGGTCCGACTCCGATCGAGTTCAGCATCATTGGAATTCCTAAAACTAAATTCGAACCCAGGGATATTTACCTGGCGGTCGGTTTTATGTCTTTTGGTTTTGCCGAAGGACTTCGTGTAGATCCGGTATTGGAAAAAATCAGGCAGGAGTTTGGTGATGACTACCTAAAGGACTTTGATCTCTCCTCCGCACCAAATGCAGAGCGCATTCGCAACTACAATGGTGATGTCAAAAAACAAAATCTTGATAATCTGATCTCAGCGCTGAGTGAGAGCCTCGAAAAACTACCCGTTCCCCTCTGGACGGGTAGCAATGGATGGGTTGTTTCATCCGGGAAATCACAATCAGGATTCCCGATTCTTGCCAATGATACACACATAGGCTTCGGGCAACCGGCAGTTTGGTATGAAGCTCATCTGGAATACCCCGGCTTTAGTTTTTATGGGCATCACATTGCCGGAATTCCATTTGGCCTTTTGGGAAACAACAGACATGGTGGCTGGGGGTTAACCATGTTTGAAAATGATGAAACTGATTTCTTTACTGAGGAGGTTAATCCAGCGAATGTGCAGGAAGTGAAATTCATGGGAGAATGGGAGTCGATTGGTTCACGCATGGAGGTAATCAAAATTAAGGGAGGTGACGACTTGCTACTTGAAGTCAGGTCAACCCGACATGGCCCCATTGTCAATGGCATCATTGAAGACGTACAGGAACAAGCTTCACCGGTATCTTTAAGTTGGATGCTAACACAACATCCAAACAGAGCACTTGAGGCGGCTTACCTTCTTAATCATTCAAAATCAATTGAGGAGACACAACGCGCGGCTTCGTTGTTTACCTCACCAGGACTGAACGTGATGTACGGAGATAAGGATGGCAACATCGCCTGGTGGGCTGTTGGCAAACTGCCCGTTCGGCCAACTCATGTTCAATCCAAACTATTTCTGAATGGATCCAGTGGTGAAGACGAATATCTGGGCTACTACGATTTTTCAAAAAACCCGCAGGCTATCAATCCACCATGGGGTTACGTTTATTCATCCAACAACCAACCCGATACTGTTGCGGGCGTTTTCTATCCCGGATATTATTATCCAAGAGCGCGAGCTCATCGTATTGTGAGTTTATTAGAAGCGGATAAAAAATTTACTGCTGCAGAACTTCAGAAGATGCAACTGGATGTAGTTTCAGAAACTGCTCCTCTGGTGGCAAAAGAAATTGCGAACGTCTTAACAACCCTCGGTAAAGACAATCACAAAGAATTGATTTCCGTATTAAAAAATTGGGATGGAGATCACCAAGCTGACGACATCGCGCCAACGCTGTACTACAATACGCTCTCGTTTATTCTTTACCAGTCGTTGCCAGACGAAATTGGAACTACATCCTTTAAGTCTTTGCTGAACAGCTCTGTAATGAAAGGTGCTTACTTGAAACTAGTTAGCAACGACTCCTCACGATGGTGGGATGACATCCGGACACCTAATACAACTGAAACTCGCTCGGTGATTTTTGAACGTGCTGCTGACAAGACGCTGGCTCTCCTCACATCAAACCTTGGAAGTGACATGAATAAATGGACCTGGAAAAGAGTTCACTCGTTAACACACGGACACGCCCTTGGCGCGGTAAAGCCACTAGATAAAATTTTTAACGTGGGGCCATTCGAAGCCCCAGGCGGAATTGAAGTTTTGAACAATCTAATGTTTACGCTTGACACACTGGGGACATTCCCGGTAATCAGCGGACCCGCACTACGGAAGGTCACCGATTTTGGCGACATTGAAAATGGCTACACTGTTTCACCTTCGGGGCAGTCCGGAAACCTGATGAGCAAACACTATGATGATCAGGCTGAAATGTTTGTTAATGGTTCGGTACGCAAAATGTTGATGAATGCGGAAGAAATCAGAGCCAACTCCACCGGTCGACTTCAGCTTATACCGGCAGAAAATTGAATTGATTGTTTAGTAGATTCAATTTTATACCTTAGAAATATTTCAAAATATTGACTGTTGTAATCATTCTCCTCCTCCATGATCAACGTAGAAGAAGTTCGGAAAGACACCCCTGGTTGCGAGCACAAAATTCACTTTAACAACGCAGGCTCCTCATTGCCAACTCAATTTGTGACCAATGCCATGCAAGAATACCTGGCATACGAGGCCGTAACAGGTGGCTATGAGGCGGCAGATTTCAGAAGTGAAGACATCTTCGGATTCTATAACAGTGCTGCTCAACTTTTAAATACCACTCCAAAAAATATCGCTTTCACATCCAGTGCCACCAGTGCTTTTGATATCGCATTGTCATCCGTGCCCTTGCAAAAAGGTGACGTGATCATTATTGCCAATGAAGACTACATTTCCAACCAGCTTGCGCTCCTATCGCTACAAAATCGGCTAGGGATAAGGTTGGTAAGGGCAAACAGCCTCGACTCCGGTGGAATTGACCTTGATAACCTGCACAGCCTTATTAAAGAGCACCAGCCCAAGTTGGTATCGATCACTCACGTACCCACAAATACCGGTTTGATTCAACCAGTTGAGGAAGTCGGTAAGTTGTGCAGAAAGTACGATGTCCTGTACCTATTGGATGCCTGCCAATCAGTTGGCCAAATATCAGTGGACGTGAAAGCCATCGGCTGTGACTTTCTCAGTGCGACCATGCGGAAATTTTTAAGAGGCCCTAGAGGCGCTGGCTTCCTCTATGTATCGGACAATGCATTGCAAAAAAAATTAACACCTCTTTTCGTAGACATGCGCGGTGCCGAATGGAACAGTCCGGATTCGTTCGAGGTACGCGCTGACGCAAAGCGTTTTGAGGAGTGGGAACTACCGTATGCACTTGTAGTAGGAAGTAAGGCGGCAATCGAATATGCCTTAAAAATTGGCATCAAGAACATTAGCGACAGAAATAATGATCTCTGTCGCATCATACGTCAAAAGCTTAACTCTATCGAACTGCGAACCCTGGATGTAGGTCCTCATCTTAGCAGTATCATCACAGTAGATATGCCAGGAAAACAACCCGGTGAAGTGGTGGATTACCTACGGGCACTGAGAATAAATTCGTCAAGCAGTCACAGAAACTACGCGCAAATCGATTTTGTCAAAAAGAAAGTAGAATGGGCCCTACGTATATCACCTCACTACTATAATACAGAAGATGAAATCGACTCGTTAATTCAGGGACTTGAAGACTTAAGCGAATAAATCGTGACATTTAGAAACGCCATTCTAATTTGTGTCATTATCGAAGCGGGCATAGGCGGGCTTGGTGTTGTCAATTATGGCTGGACAATAGAAGGCTTGCAGGCGGTCACGAGGTTTAGCGGTCGATTTTCCTTAATGATTTTCAGTATCATTTTTCTGGCAAAACGACCTGAAGATGTTTATTCATGGTTATCGCCAAACCCATTTCACGTATTCGCTGTCGCCCACGGCATCCACTTGATTGAATTGCTGTCGTTTATTTATTTTTCGGGAACGCCAATCATCATCTATCGGTTTGCGGGAGGATTCGTTGCCTACTCACTCATATTCCTTATGCCAATCCTTTCGGAAAGGCTGAAGAAAGGACTAATCACCGAAGTCACTTTCAACAAATTCGTGGTCATCTTCCAATACTTCGTGTGGGGAATTTTCTTTCTCACCTATTTACCAAGAGTTCGTGGTTCACTGCCCAACGTAGGCGGAACTTATTTGGAACATGTTGTGCTTCTGGGTTGGGTGTCGCTCATCCTTGGCATGAAACTGCCCAAGGTGCTATTCAAAAGAAAGCAAAAGAAATCGCTGTAAGGCGATAATTACTGCCCCATCATAACAAACGCCCCCCAGTAGTATGGATCCTTGTACTTGGCCATCAACTGAGTTTGAGCCAGCTTAAAAGCCTTGAGCTTGTTGTTGGTCTTAGC
>DAORAG010000244.1:0-5044 GCA_035344095.1 Cyclobacteriaceae bacterium
AAATGGTTTGCGATGTTGTCCATCGACACGCTGCGAATACCATAGCGCAGAAACAATTCGGTCGCCCCTTTTAAAATCTTGCTTTTTGTATCTGTCAATTCCATAATTGGGCGCAAAACTATGGAAACTTTCAGGATATCCAAAGTTTCCAATGTTTACCGTGTCTTCTAACGGAGCTCGTTTTGGAAGGTTTAGGTAATCGACAAAAAAATTATCAGGCTGAAATAATCCTTACTGACCTGGCTTTTCGGTTGGCTCAATCGGCCTTCCCCATCCGCATTTTTCACGCATCTTCTGCTTGAATTGCGACTTCTCCTCCTCAGTCATCTGATTCCACTTCTCACGCCAATAGGGTTTCCAGTAGCCACCTTTGTGATGGTTATGTTTTTTGCCGAGTGGCCACAACAGGATTTTCGACAAGATCAAAAGACCAAGTGCCTGCCAAAAAGTAATCAGCGGACCATTAAACAATACAGGCACCAGCCAATTCCACAATAATTGTGTGACCAACCCGAGCAGACCGATAAAAATCAGTCCCATGATCACCATCTTTAATATCCAACCTCCTCGTTTCATAATTGTATTGTAATTTTTTGTTTATCGATCGTTCATTAAGTCGTCATAAAAGCTTTGCAATCGTTTACGCAAGGCCATTATGGCATATCTCTTTCGCGATAGCAATGTGTTAATAGAAACCCCCTCCTCCTCCGATAATTCCCTGAAACTCTTTTCCTCGATCTCATTTTGGATGAACACGTGTCTTTGCTCAGCCGGTAGATCATCAAGTGCCAAAGTGATCTCATCCCAGATCGCCTCTTTCAGCAAAAGACTCTCGGGTGAGTTATCCAGATCTGGCAAAATTTCCTGTAGTGTGAGTGGGCCTTCATCATCTTTTCCGGATGCCACACCAAAATCAGTACGCTGCGGGCGACTTGCGTCACGCCTGTACCGGTCAATAATCTTGTTTCTGGCAACGGAATACAGCCAGGATGTAACCCTGTCCAACGACTCAATGGTCTCGAATCCGGCAACAAACTGGTAGAACACATCCTGAAGTATGTCCTCCGCCTCTTCCAACGAAGACACCCTTCCTTTGATAAACCCAAGAAGCTTGTCTTTCTCCTTCAGGAATGTGTTCTGCTTCAGTTGTTGCATGCTCAAATCAATCGCCCTGGGTTCCATTGTTCAATCGCTACAATGGCATAGTCGACAGGAAGGTTCAAATTATTGTAAAGTGAGTGAAAGTTCTGGACAAATCTTCCTGCTCAATTGAGCATCTTTGCCCGGATGGAGGTTGATTATCACTTTTTCAACTTTGAAGGGGCCCGCCTTGGTTATCACAAATCCGGAACCGGGCGTTCAGCTTTATTGGCTTTCCACGGATTTGGTCAGGACCACACCTCGTTTTACGCTATAAACGAGGCACTCGCAGAGCACTACACTATCTATTCGTTTGACCTGTTCTTCCATGGAAAAAGCGAATGGCCGTTTGGCGATCACCCGCTGACCAAAAATCAATGGAACAGAATCATCACGCGATTTCTGAGTGATCAGGACATTAACCGCTTCAGTTTGATGGGTTATAGCCTGGGAGGGAAATTTGTTTTGGCAACATTGGAAACACTTTCACCGCGCGTAGACTCGGTTTTCTTTTTGGCGCCCGATGGAATTCAACTCAACTTCTGGTATCGGCTGGCTACTGGCACACGACCGATGAGAGCCCTTCTCAAAAGTATGATCGACCGACCGGGTTTGTTTACAGGTACTGCAAGATGGGCGACTAGAATTGGCCTGGTAGACAAAGGCATCGCTCGGTTTGCCAACACACAAATGGATTCCACAGAGAAAAGACAACAGGTTTACCTCTCCTGGGTAGTTTTTCGAAGGCTTGCTTTCAACATGAAACATATTGCAAGGTTGATCAACGCCAGGCCCATCGACACACGGTTCTTTATCGGCCGATTTGATAAAATCATTACCGAAAAAACCATTGCCCCCTTGCACCTGAAACTCGAAAATTCAAAACTCAAAATACTGGAGTCAGGACATACAGCGCTGATCAGCCAAACAGCGAAAGAATTTAGAAATATAGCATCCGAAAAGACCTGAAAATCGTTGTATTCATAGTACTTTTACCGCTCCAATATTTAGCCACCAAATGATTCTATTTTTTCGAAAACCCACCGCAACAATTTATGCGGTGCAGGCTGCGCATTCCCTTTCCTCAGATGATATTCAAAAACTTGTGTGGCTCTTTAGTGGAGCCATTTTCGATAAAAATGAAACCATTTCGGGCATTTTGGTGGGCCCAAGAAGGGAAATGGTCACGCCATGGAGCACCAATGCAGTGGAAATTACCCAGACCATGGGTATCAAAGGTATCACCAGGATTGAAGAATTCTTAATAGTGGCCGGTGACGAAGCGAAGCATGATCCGATGCTTCAAAGAATCTATCATGGCCTGGACCAGGAGATATTTACCATCGTTCACGAGCCAGACCAGATCATAGCGATTGACAACCTGAAAAAGTACAATGAAGAAGAGGGTCTAGCGCTAAGCCAGGAAGAGATCGACTACCTCGAACAGGTAAGTAAGCAGTTAGGAAGAAAGTTGACCGACAGTGAAGTCTTTGGTTTTTCGCAAGTGAACTCAGAGCACTGTCGTCACAAAATATTCAACGGCACCTTCATTATTGACGGAAAGGAAATGCCGGAGACGCTTTTCCAACTTATCAAAAAAACTTCTAAAGAGAATCCCAATTTTATTGTCTCTGCTTACAAAGACAATGTTGCCTTCGTGAAAGGACCGAACATCGAACAGTTCGCACCAAAGCGACAGGATATTCCGGACTATTTCGAAATCAATGACATCGACTCCGTCATTTCGTTAAAGGCTGAGACGCATAATTTCCCCACCACCGTTGAACCCTTCAATGGGGCAGCCACTGGTTCTGGCGGAGAAATTCGTGATCGTCTCGCTGGTGGAAAAGGTTCACTCCCGCTTGCGGGTACTGCCGTTTACATCACCTCTTATCCAAGACTGGAGAATGGTCGCAACTGGGAAAAATCATTTAAAGAACGTCCATGGCTTTACCAGACACCAGCAGAAATTCTGATCAAAGCCTCTGATGGTGCCAGTGATTTTGGAAACAAATTCGGTCAGCCACTCATTGGTGGCAGTGTGCTCACGTTCGAACATTTTGAAAACGAAACCAAATACGGTTTTGACAAAGTGATCATGTTGGCTGGCGGTATTGGTTTTGGCAAGGAAAAAGAAAGCCAGAAAGAAAAGCTAAAGACAGGTGATAAGATCGTGATGATGGGTGGTGACAACTATCGCATCGGGATGGGTGGTGGTGCTGTGTCATCTGTGGCTACGGGGGAATACGGAAATGCCATTGAACTGAATGCCATCCAGCGCTCCAACCCGGAGATGCAAAAACGAGTGATGAACGCTATCCGCGCGATGGTGGAAATGAAAGATAATCCGATCGTTTCCATTCACGATCATGGCGCTGGCGGGCATCTCAATTGCTTTTCTGAATTACTGGAAGACACCGGAGGAACCATCGAGATCGATAAACTACCCGTTGGCGACCCTACCCTTTCCGACAAGGAAATTATCAGCAATGAGTCCCAGGAAAGAATGGGCATCGCTATTCATGAAAAAGATGTAGAAACACTGCAAAAGGTATCGGATCGCGAACGTGCACCGATGTATGTAGTGGGCACTGCTACAGGTGATCACCAGCTGAAATTTGAAAGCAAGAAGTCAAAACCTTTTGATCTTCAGGTAAGCCATTTGTTCGGCTCTTCGCCCAAAACAATTCTAAATGACAACACACAGTCAACGCAATTCAAAACGGTAGGCTACGACAATACGAAGTGGGCCGACTATTTGATGGATGTACTTCAACTGGAAGCCGTGGCATGCAAGGATTGGCTTACCAACAAAGTAGATCGCTGCGTCACCGGCAAGGTGGCGACACAACAAACTTGTGGAGAGATTCAACTACCGTTGAACAACGTATCGGTGATGGCGTTGGATTTTCTGAGCAACAAAGGCGTGGCCACCTCAATTGGCCATGCACCTTCCGCGTCACTTGTCGATCCCATAGCAGGAAGTCAACTCGCCATTGCGGAAGCATTGACAAATATGGTGTGGGCGCCACTTACCCATGAACTAAAGGGCGTATCGTTGAGCGCCAACTGGATGTGGCCTGCTAAAAATAAAGGAGAAGATGCGCGCTTGTACAAGGCGGTGAAATCGGTGAGTGAATTTGCAATTGCTTTAGGTATCAACGTACCAACCGGCAAAGACTCACTCTCCATGACACAGAAATACCCCAATGGCGAGGTAGTGTATTCACCAGGTACAGTGATTATCTCGGCTGTCGCAGAAGTAGATGACCTTAGGAAAACTGTTTCACCTACAATTCAAAATATTGTCGGGTCTGAGTTGATCTATATTGACTTTTCGAAAAGTAAAAAAGCATTGGGCGGAACCAGCTTTGCGCAGGTGCTCAACCTTCTGGGCGATGACGTAGCTTCAATTGGCGATGCACAATACTTTGCCAAGGCCTTTAATGCAGTTCAGAAACTGATAAAGTCAGATCTCGCTTTGGCCGGACATGATATCTCTGCCGGTGGGATGATCACCACACTTCTGGAAATGTGTTTCCCAATGTCAAAGGTCGGATTGGATGTCGATCTGGAAGGCTTTGATGACGATCTTGTACAAGTATTGTTCAGCGAAAACCCTGGTGTAGTTCTTCAGGTGTCGGGTGCGAAGGTTGGTGACATACTCACAAAACTTGGCGTTGATTTTATACCAATCGCAAAAGTCACAAACAACAGATCCATTTCGATAAGCCACCAAGGGCAATCCTTGAAAATCGATATTGATGAATATCGCAACTATTGGTTCAAGACTTCGCACTTGTTGGACAGAATACAAAGGCCAAAGAGCTATGCAGACCAACGGCAGGCGAATTTCAGCCAACAACCTCTTACTTATACTTTCCAACCGAGATTTGATGGTCAG
>DAORAG010000245.1:0-5015 GCA_035344095.1 Cyclobacteriaceae bacterium
ACTGAAAGGTAAATTGCATGGTCATCCGCTGGTGGTAGAGCAGCGGGTAAAGTATTGTAAAACAACAACAGTCCGGAAAATAGAATATTAACCACGATGAATCCTCTAATTCATTCAAGTTAACACAATCTACTCTTTCCTCAGTATCTGGATGTTTTCTAATTGATTGGTGGTGGGGCCTGTGGTGGCTGACCATGGCCATGTGTAGGAAGCCGTAGCCACATTGATGACCGTGAAGTCGTCACTAGCTGTGAGGTCGTTGAATGTAATGTCGAATGAGTAAACCAAACCAACGTCATTTGCATTTACGCGCACTTTACCGATGGATACCTCTGCAATATTTTCTACCTGAATTTCAGCGCGTCCATCTACTCCGTCTACTGCAATGGTTTGGTTTTCGAATTTGAGTATTTCGGTATCACCACCCACAATATCAAATGTCGTTTTAATTTTACCATCGGGAGTAGTGTATGTCCAGGAACCTAATAGTGATGTGAATCCGGGGTCGTCATCTCCACCGCAGCTGATCAGAAAACTAACTGCTACAACGATCAGAATGTTTTTCATAAGTCAACGGAATAAAAACTTGCAAACGTATCTTTTCAAAAACGGAAAACCACATCTTGTTGTTCCAAATTATTATTCATTGTCTCATTTTCCACTCCATAAAATGAGAATACCTTATCTTGCGTGACTCAGGTTTGATGTATTTCAGCAACTATGGCTTTGCTCGAGAAATCGCTATTCGTAAAACGATCAAAGATTCCACACTCTGGCAAGGGACTGTTTACCAAAATTCGAATAGAAAAAGGAGCGTGTATCGTTGAGTATAAAGGCCGACTGTCGCGATGGAAGGATGTCAGGGACCAGGATGGTTACAACGGATACCTTTTGCAGGTTAATAACCGGTGGGCCATTGACGCATTACCCTATAAAAAAGCATTGGGTCGATTTGCCAATGATGCCAAGGGTCTACAACGTATTCCAGGACTTGTTAACAACGCTGAGTATCTGCTACATGGCACCAAGTGCTTCATCTATGCCACAAAGACCATTCAACCAGGCGAGGAGATTCTGGTGAGCTACGGCCGGGCATATTGGACTTTGATCAGAAGGATCAAAAAGCCAAAACATCAATAAAGTCAGGGGTTTATGATCCTCAGTTTTGAGCAATTTGCATTGTGAAATGCAAAAAGGGTATATATTTGCGACCCATTAGCACACTATAAACAATTACCGTACTTAATCTATGACTAAAGCTGAACTCATTAGCAAGATTGCAGAAGATGCAGGCATTACTAAAGTTGCCGCAGGAACTGCCCTCAACTCTTTCATTGAAGGTGTAACTAAAACATTGAAGAGTGGTGATAAACTGACACTGGTTGGTTTCGGAACTTTTTCAGTTAGCAAAAGAGCTGCTAGAAAAGGACGCAATCCATTCACTGGTGAAGAAATTAAAATCAAAGCAAAGAAAGTTGCTCGCTTTAAGGCTAGCAAAGAGTTCTCTGGCAAATTATAATTTCAGTTCCTCATCAAAAAAATACCCCGACTGGTCGGGGTATTTTTTTTGCGCTTTTAAAAAGTCATTCAGCGAGTATCTCAACGTCCACCCTCACATTCTTCTTGGCATTGACACTGTGCTTGTCGTGAAGCATCCGTCCTCCACCCCATCCCTTAGTCTCGATTCTGTCGGCACTAATTCCCTGCGCAACGAGCCACTCCTTGATCGTGCTGGCCCGTTCTCTTGACAAATCTTTCGCGGATCCACTTCCTTCCTTCACATCATCGGCAAGCGTAAAAAAGGATTTACTGGGTCCCATTGTAATTATTCTGCCTCGCGAATTTCCATTGGTATGGCCATGCAACATAATCCGGTAATTGGGATTCTCCTTCATCATGGCCAATAGATTATTTAATTGATACCGCGATTCAGGTAACATAATAGCTGCATCATTAAAAAAGTAAACATTGAAGAGTGTGTTGATATCTCCCTTATGATACCTAACCATATCAAACTTAATCACGTAGTGGTTTCCTGCCCACTCAACGTAATGCAACATCGTGTCCCCCGGAACCTGCACATAATTTACTTCGTGTTGAAGAGGTCGGTAGCCAAAAATATTCGCAATCAAAGTAAGCCTGCCGCTTTTATTCTTAGGATCTGGGAGCTTTAACGTTTCATTTCCTTTTACCTTAGAGATCAGACGTGCTCGTTCCGTATCGATTACCTCCACTTCTCCTTCTACTTGCACATTATTAGTTGCATTGTATAAACTAAGAAGCACTGAAGATTCTCCTAGCACTGTCGGCTCAGTAACTGGTTCTGGTTCTTCTATTTGTTCTTCCTCCTTAGTAGGAGTTGTCTCCTCTACTTTAGGCTCCTCTTGTTCAAGTGTTGTCTTTTCCTGATCAGATTCGCCATTGGTCGCGGCCGGTGGAGTAGCAGGCGCAGGCGGGGCAGCTGTATGCGTTTCGGTAGGCTTTGGCTCTTGTCTTTCCTGCTGTACCAACTCGACTTTTCCCGTCATCTCTCCCTTCATTATTCTGACCCAGGCTTGCTCAAATCCCGATTTCTTTCGAGTCTCCAGCATCTCCTTTATTGACTGATCATAGTCAGTAAAATAATCGAGATAGACATAGAGGTATTTTCGACCGAGATCCGCGCCATACTTGGCATTAATCTCACTATTGTTAATTCGTTTGATGTAGCTTTCTGCGTACGCATCCTGACCAAGACGGTAAGCGGCCACTACAATATAGTAACCCGGGTCGAGAGGATTTGATGTACTTTGAGCGTAACTATTAAACGCGTGTGCGCTAAAGAAAATAACGCCTGCTGCTGCGACTAGATTAAAGCACTTCATGCAAAATATTTTGTGCTCTTTCAATTTGGCTCAATTGTCACACATAGTCAACTAATTTCAACAATAATCTAAGATTTTGAGCCACTGCCTACCTGTCAGCTGACTATTTGTTTGATAAATCCACAACCATATCCAATCAATTGCACAAATGCTGAAGGAATGGAGAGTAAGGTTACCCTTAGCGAACGTGTGTTTTGAAAGGCAAAAAGTGCCAATACAATAACATATATTACATAGCCAGCCAGCATCAACTGCCCTATTCCAGGCCAGAATAGCAAAAACACCAACATAAAGATCACTCCCAATGTAAAAAGACTCGGGAACCAGTGCGTGAATTTGATCGCCCCCGAATGTGCCCGCCCCACTAAGACTCTTCCTCTGCCAAAATTGAAAACTTGCCTATAAAATTGTTGTAATGTCGTCCGTCTTTTATGAAAGACGTAAGCCTCCGGAATCAATCCGATACGAAAACCAGCCTTTTTAATTCTGATACTGAACTCTATATCTTCCGCAAATCGATCAAATCGAAATCCACCTGTTGCCAAAAAGACTTCTTTGCTAATACCCATATTGAAACTTCGAGGTTGGAATTTTTCACTTGCCTTTTTACCTCCCCGAATACCTCCTGTGGTAATCACTGACGACATGGTGAAGGCCATCGCCTGTTGCATTAAAGTAAAATCCCGATGGCCTCTATCTGGTCCTCCCCAGGCATCAAGCGGTGAGCCTTCCAAATGTTTATCTACTACGGTGAGATAGTCAGGTGGAATAATACAGTCGGAGTCAAACACAATAAAATAGTCACCCCTGGCATTTTGATATCCGAAGTTGCGACTCGGTCCTGGTCCTGAGTTTGGTTTATAGAAATACCTGATCTGCAGTAGCTGAGTATATGTTTCATAGACCTTTTCACATGTTTCGGTAGATCCATCCTCAATAATCAGCACCTCAAAATTGGTGTACGTCTGATGAGTAAGGCTTTGTAGCAACTCGCCAATTTCGTGTGGTCGATTGAAAACCGGAACAATAATTGAGTATTTGACAGCCTTGGTCATAAGCCATAAAATTAATCATTTGATTACATTCGCCTTCCACATCGGCCAGGCGCCACAGGCACAAATGGTTGACTGGGCCGACCGCCACATTTAATAATTTTAACCCATGAAAACATTCCCACTCGCTGCATTGCTCATCGTATTGGTTGCCAGTGAGTCGCTTGCCCAACCGAAAGACTATAGCAAAGACGTCTCCTCAATTGATGGAATCATTACTGCCCTTTATGAAGTAATATCCGGAGATGCAAATGCCCCACGCGACTGGGACAGATTCAGAAATCTTTTCAAGCCAGAATCCAGACTTATCCCCACCAGCAAAAACAAAGAGGGCAACTTTGGACTGAGATCGATTACTCCAGAGGAGTATGTACAACTGTTTACCGGCAATATTAAAACCGGTTTTTTTGAAGTTGAGCTTAGTCACACATTGGAAGAATACGGGACAATTGCTCACGTATTCAGTACTTACGAAACGAGAGAGACGAAAACTGGTCCAATAGCTAATCGAGGTATCAATAGCATTCAGCTTTTCAAAGACAAAGACCGATACTATGTTGTCTCCATCTTTTGGTGTGCCGAAAGCATGGGCTTTCCCATTCCAGATAAATACCTGAATTAAGAATATGAAAAAAATATTTTTTTTATTGGCCTGCGTCACATCAGTAGCGATTGCTCAAAAGAAAAGTGATAGAGAAGACACAATTATCAGAAAACATGCTGTTCAGTCATTTCACGATCTTCAGGAAATATTAAGAATTCCTAATGACGCGCACTTCCCTAAGGATATTGAGAAAAATATTCAATGGTGTGAGACTGCATTTGCCAAACGAGGATTCATCACCAAGCGGCTCGAAACACCAACCGTTCCCCTATTGCTTGCGGAAAGAAAGGCCAAGAAACCGGTGAAAACGGTTCTGGTTTATTTGCAGATAGATGGTCAGCCCGTTGACTCCAGTAAGTGGTTTCAAGAAAGCCCATGGACACCAACCTTAAAAGAGCAGGCTACGGATGGCTCATGGAAAGTAATTAACTACGATCGGCTCTACGAAAACATCAACTCGGACTGGAGAATTTTCGCGCGCTCGACATCCGATTC
>DAORAG010000246.1:0-5004 GCA_035344095.1 Cyclobacteriaceae bacterium
GATGAGGTGAAAGTATGGGTGAGGTATCCAGAAGAAGATCGACTGAACATAGCACAACTGGAGTCGATGAAAATCAAGTTACCAGGCGGTGCCGAATACCCGCTCAATGAACTTGCAAACTATGATATCGAGCGAGGCGTGATCTCGATAAACCATTTTGATGGAAAAAGAGAAATCAGGGTGGAAGGTGAACTGGCCAAAGTGGATGCCAGTCTTCCTGATGTGCTGGAGAAAATTCGGGTAGACCTCATGCCACCAATTCTCGCAAAGTATCCCGGTTTGGAATACACCTTCGAAGGTCAATCGCGCAGGGCAGCTAACGAAGGCTCAAGCTTTTTGAAAATACTTCTTCCTATTGTCATTCTGCTTTTCCTGATTGTGACGTTGAACTTTCGTTCGCTGCTACAGGCGATCATGATCATTGTGATTCTGATCCCTTTGGGATTTGCATGTGCGGTATTTGGTCATTGGTTTGAGAACGCGGTGTTCTACGCCACCATTAGCGGATATGGTATTCTGGCCTTATCAGGAGTTATTATCAACGATGCGGTCGTGATGCTCGATCGCTACAATCAAAACCTACGCGAAGGTGTCAGTGTATTGGATGCTGCGTACCAGGCTGGCATCGCACGTTTTAGAGCGATCTTACTTACATCACTCACAACGGTTGCTGGTCTTTATCCACTGATATTGGAGACAAGCTTCCAGGCGCAGTTTATCATCCCAATGGCAATTTCGCTTGCCTGGGGCGTATTGCTTGGCACGTTCTTCATTCTCTTGTTCTTCCCCTCAATCATCCTGGTGGTAAACGATTTAAGAGTATATACCCGCTGGTTCTTCAAGACCATTTTTGATAGCAACGCTGTTAAGCCCTCCAAAGAAGATGTAGAGCCGGCAGTACGCGAACTTCAAAAGGAACTTCAGTATTAAATGAAAATTATTTTGAGACCCTTTCTCTCCGCAGCGTTTTTACTTTTAGTCGCACCCGTTCTCGCGCAAAACGATCTCAGCCTGGAGCAGGCTTTGAAATTGGGTTTGGAGAAAAATTTCTCCATTCAAATTGAGCAGCAAAGGGTTGAAATAGCCAAGAACAATAACACGCTCGGCAATGCAGGCCTTTGGCCAAGTGTCACCGTTGGCGCCTCAACTTCTCTTAGCCGCACGGAGATTGACAACCCTGCAAGCTTCTTAAGTTCTGGGAACATAAAAGGCAATGCCATTAATCCAACCGTTGGTGTAGCCTGGACCTTGTTCAATGGTGTTAATGTTCGAATCACAAAAGATCGACTCGACTACCTGGAGCGGCAGAGTATGGGCAATGCCCAGGTGATTGTTGAGAACGCAATTCAAGCACTGGTTTTAGCATATTATACCGCCTTGCTGGAGGAGCAGCGACTAAGTGTGTTTGAGCGCACGCTGAAGCTTTCTGCTGATCGCTATGCATATGGTAAGTTACGTGGACAGATTGGAACAGCAGTGACCTTTAATCTGCTGCAAGACAAGAGTGCCTATCTCACAGATTCTTCAAACTATATTCTGCAGGTTCAAAACTACAGGAATGCATTACGCAACCTCAACCTATTGATGGGAATAGACGTGGAGCAGCAGTTTGTACTTTCCGACTCCCTTCAGGCTGAACCAAAAGTATACGACCGTGAAGAGCTCCTGGCTCGAATGAACGCCAGCAATAGCAACCTTAAGAACCAATATCTCAATCAGGAGATATTTAAAAAGGATGTGTTGCTCGCGCGATCAGCCATGTATCCATCACTAACGCTCAACCTCAACGGGTCAAGAAACCAACAAGTACAAGATCTGAGTTCAGCGGTGTTTGCCAATGGTCAGACCGGCAACTCTGATATCAAGTCAACTACACTTAATTATACCGGGGGACTCACCTTGAGCTTCACCATGTTTAACGGAGGACGGGTGAGAACGCAGCTAGAGAATGCAAAGGTGAATGAACAGATTGCGCTGCTTCAGGTCTCTGAGTTGAAGGCCAGTTTGAAAAATAATTTGATTAACTTTTTTGATCAGTACAACCTGAGAAAAAATCTTCTCTCCATCGCCAAAGAAAATGTTGATGCCTCTGAGTTGAACCTTCAGTTGGCTACGGAGCGCTATCGAAATGGTACCATTTCGTCATTTGACTTCCGGGACATTCAAATCAACAGCCTCAACAGTTCTCTCAATTATCTTCAAGCCATTTATAATCTGATTGAGACAGAAACAGAACTCATGAGATTGACAGCTGGACTTTCTCAGGTTGACTGACGTTGGTTCAATTTGCCTTCCTCTTACCAGGACTAGTTGTTTTTCATGAGGCTGTCAGCGAGGTAGGGGGAGAGCCTATGGATCGCTTTTAGCAGTTTTACTCTGCCAATGTTCATTACCCATCGATCTTGCTCCCATCCTCTGACAAACTCTTCTGCCAAGTCTGCGGGACTTATTTTGTTTCGGCCCCTGCCGGTTGTCATGGGTGTATCAACAAGTGGAGGGATAACTTCAAAAACTTTGATATTGCTGCCCTGAAGTTGATAACGCAGAGCTTTTGTAAAAATGTGTAGGCCGGCTTTTGTTGCGCTATACACCGGGGCAGAACGTTTTGGTACAAATGACAAGCTTGATGATACGTTTATGATGGCGGCCTCTTTACCTCCAAGAAACATTGGAATGAAGGCGGCACAGAGTTTCATGGCCGCTGTGAGGTTGGTTGTGGTTTCCTCATCAATCCGCTGGTACGTTGCTTCGTGTAAAAAAGAATAATTGTATTGGACACCGGCATTGTTGATCAATACATTGAGGTCTGGATGCTCCTCGCTAACAGCAGAAGCGAGAGCGTCAAGATCGTCACTCCTGGTTAGGTCACAGCAAAATGTAGAAAGTTGATGATGCTGCGCGATGGACCTGAGTTTCTCCCGATCTCGTCCTGTTATAATCACGTGGTTGCCCAGCTTGGACAAATTGACCGCGAGGGCCAGCCCAATGCCTGAGCTGCCCCCCGTGATCAATATTTTATTATTTATGATATCCATTTTTTTAGAATTGGATTCTGTACATCACATCTGGAAAAAATCCTATCTGGTCAACGCGGTTGATCTGGTCCGTAACTTCGTTGTAGCGTCTCACGAACTCATTCTTCCTATTCGTTACGTTTTGGAGGTCTATAAAGAACTGGTGGGAAACTTTCTTCTTTTGGCTATTCACCCGTACACCAAATTTCACATCCCATCTGAAATAGTCGTCATACCGTGAGCTGAATGCAATGTTATCCATCGTTACCTCGCGGCCTCCGTTCAATCGAGTTGCCTGAAGATCAACCGGTGTAAATGGTTTGCCCCCCGCTGTCGTCATCTTGGTATCGAAGGTAAAGGCATTGCGACCGCCTTCGCCAAACTTCCATTCTTTCCCGAAGAGTACATTGTACACAAAGTGATTGTTGTAAGCAGTATTTCTTTCTATACCATCGCTACCCTTGTACTTGGAATCATAAAGGGATGTGGTCATCATCATGTAGTATCCTTTGCTGAAGAATTTTTCCAGTGTCATTTCTATTCCCACATTGGTGCCGGTCCCTGTATTTACCAATGAGCCAGCCTCATCAAAAACAAAGTCTGCGCCTTCGTTTACTATAGAGTAGCTGCTAGGCGTTTGTTCCACAGGGACATCAAACAACATTTGGTAATAGGCTTCTGCTTTCAATCTCCAGTCTGGTGCCAGGTTTCTATCGTAAGCCAACACGAAGTGGTGACTCTTCATGAAGTCCAGGTCTTTATTGGTTTTGGTAAATACGCCTGGTGAGGTCTCTTCCTCAAAGAAAAGAATCGGTGATGGAATTGACTGGCCGTGCAAGCCATAAGCTACACTCCATCTTTGGTTGGGTCTGGCCTGCCAGCTCACTGCCGCACGAGGTTCAACCATTGATTTTTTTGTGTAGTCGTGGTGTAAAGTGTGAAGCCCTGCCGTTACGCTCACATTGTCGGTGATTTTATGTTCTGCTTGAGCATACAACTGAGAAACGTTATACCCTTCGTTCAAGTCTCTTATCGTTGTGAAATAGTCAGGCACTCCGTCATTGTCCGCATCGGGAATATTTACCCTGTTATCTCTGTCGTTGGTAAATAAATTGGCATCATAATATTCATTCAGTAGTCCTGCCCTCATGCTCCACCGCGCGTTGAATTTCTTATTCAATGTGGTGGAGAAGGTGTATCGGTTTTCGCGGTTCTTTACGTTGGTGGCTCTGTATAGACCTGTCGGATTTCCGCTGTTATCCGCAATGATATTGTCCTGCAGGTACTCGTTGTAATTTGTTGAAGCTCCCCAGGAGGATTTTAGAAAAGTGGTTTGATTAATTCTTAAGGTGTGATTCAAACCTAAAAGTCCGAGTTGATTGTCGATATAGGCATCTTGATTGGGGTTGGCAAATAGATCAGTTTCGTCAATATCTGCGCCTTTGAAATCAATACTGCTAAGCCCTCCCATACCAAACAACTCAAATTTTCCAATTTTACTTTCACCCAGGTTGGCCTTAAAAGAAAAATCCTGATAGAACGGTATGGCACTGGTACCTGTTGCCGCGAGGCTGGCTATGCCATAGCGATAAGATGCAACAAACGAAGAGTTGTTTTTTCTGCTGATAGGTCCTTCTGCCATAAACTCCAGTCCGCTGAAAGCACTTAGTTGTCCTGTGAATTCATACGTATCGGTATTTCCATTTCTAAAATTGACATCAAAGACCGCTGCATTTGCGTTTCCATATTCTGCGGGAAATGCACCAGTAAGAAAATCTGACGTACGAAGTAGATTCGTGTTAAGTGCATTCACGGGGCCCCCGGTCGTTCCCAGGGTTGCAAAGTGATTGGTTGTTGCTACCGGTATTCCTTCTATTCGCCAAAGAAGCCCAACTGGTGAGTTCCCTCGTACCACGATGTCATTGCGTGAATCGTTTGGTGCACTCACCCCTGCAAAAGTTGTAGCGAGACGTGCCACGTCATTTCTTCC
>DAORAG010000247.1:0-5002 GCA_035344095.1 Cyclobacteriaceae bacterium
GGGTTCGTATGGGATTTGTTGGGGATGTTTCTCTCTGTCCCCATTACTTCAATCATGTTGATCACGTTGGCACAGTTTCCGGCCACGCGTGGCATCGCCATACTCCTGACAGAGAATGGTAACATTGAAAATATCCTGGTAAAGAGAGAAGACTAATTCACTTCATTGAGTTTGGTGGTGCCTCGTGCCGCTGTGAACGACTTTGCGAGGTGCTCGCTACTTCCCTGCTTCCTTAGCGTCTCAACATAGTACCAATCTGCACGTGCCTGCGCAGGAGTCAATGTCAAAATCATATAGCCATGGTCACGATTGTTGGTGTACTTGATGTGTGGATTGGTTTCCATCAACGTGATTTCAGATTTTTTTACTTCCTCTGTAGGATTCCTCTCGTTGCTGTTGGCCGCTGAAATACTTGGTGTACCAAATTCAATGGCAAATGCGCCCTGCGATGTGGCAGGATTGTAAGTGTTGGCTACGTCAGTTGCTACTTCAAAGGCCCAAGAGGCATGGGTGTCTCCGGTAAGGAATAGCACATCCTTGATCCTGTTGTTAATAATATGCTCTTTAATAAAATTTTTCTCTGCAGGATAGCCATCCCATGAGTCAAGATTTCGTGGCATCTGGGGAAGTACCTTACTCAAATCGATATCAGAAAAAATTACCTGGTTGCCGACTAGTTTCCAGGCGGCTCGCGATGAAGACAAGCCATTTTCAAACCATGTTAACTGTTCTTGTCCAAGCATACTCCTATCTGTGGAGTTATAGGCCGGATCACTTAAGCTGTCTACTGGTTTCGTTCTGCCCGCCAGACGTTCATCAAGCATAAACAAATCGGCAAGCGGACCGAATGAAATCTCCCGATAAAGGGCCTGGCTTTCCCTTATCGGTAGCCATTCGTAATAGGCTTGCCTGGCAGCCTTTTTTCGAGCTTCGTAATCGCCCTCTTCCGGTTGATGATTTTGCGCTCCTTCCACGTACGAGTTGTTAGCTACTTCATGATCATCCCAAATGGTAATGAAAGGATGTTGCTGATGAACTTTTCTCGAACCTATGTCGGTTCGATATTGCGAATATCTGGTGCGGTAATCTTGCAGCGTAATAATTTCGTGAGCTGGAAGATTAAATCGACCAATTGTGGTATCACCATATCGCCCCACGGCATATTCATAAATGTAATCGCCCAGGTGTAATACTGCATCGAGCACCGGCCTCTTGGACATATTTTCATAAGCATTGAAATATCCCCATTCCCAGTTGCTGCAGCTCACAACTGCAAACTGCAAAGAATCTCGTCCATCAATCGGTGTCGTCTTGGTTCTGCCAATAATGGATGTGCCATCAAAGGCTTTGAACCGATAGTAGTAAACATGATCAGGCTGAAGTCCATCGACATCCACTTTTACTGTGTAGTCGCGATCCGCTTTAGCGCTCAATGTGTCTGATTTATAAACTGAAGTAAATTCTGGTGTTTCCGCGATCTCCCATGTCACAGGAATAGTTGATACCATCTTTTCCGGAGTAACCCGAGTCCAAATGATGACACGATCAGGCAGCGGATCTCCGGAAGCTATACCATGGTAGAACGGTTTCAATGAAGCATCATATAGTGATGCAACCGGGTCTACATACACATCTGGGATCGATTCCTGGTTGGTAGAGCATGATAGAAGTGCCCAGACACTTAAGATGATGAACAGGGTGGTGATGTATGGCTTGCTCATTTGTTTTTTTTGTTTCAAGGTAGGTTAATGGATAGCAATGTTATTGAGATTGAAGTTGATTAAAACGTTAAGATTGGCCTGTTTCGGGATTGTCAACTTTAAGAAACTATGACTTAAAGCTTGTAAATTGAGGCCTCTAAAGCAACGGAAATTTTCTATCGACAACAGACGATTCATGAAGCAGTATTTTTTAAAACTTTATCAGTATAATCAATGGGCCAACAAGAGAGTGATGGATTGCCTTGTTCGGCAAAATGTGGATGACGAGAAAATTCTTGTTCTCATGAGCCATGTTGTTTCGGCATTGTTTATTTGGTTGTGCAGGATCACCGGGGAGTCACCAGAACCATATCCTTTGTGGAAGCAGTATTCACTGGCGGAGCTGACGCGAATGAGTGACGAGATCACGCAACGCTGGATCAAGTTCGTGGAAAGTGAAGAGAACTTCGATCGTATTTTGGTGTACAACAATTATGTTGGCGACCCTTACAAAAATAACGTTGAGCAAATTATGATTCATCTCGTTAATCATTCATCCTACCACAGAGGTCAGGTAGCTGTATTACTTCGAGAAAAAGGCTTTGAGCCTATAAATACTGATTTTATTACATACGACCGGGTAATCACCGGCCAGTGGAAGGACTAAACCATTTATCGTTGTTTATTGTTTACCAATAATCCAAACCCATTTTTATCTATGAAAAAAATTTACCTGATCTCGTTTTTGCTGGTGTTGACACTAGCCGGCTATAGCCAGGGAGACATTACTATCTGTCACACTCCTGCTACGGAAAAATTTGCGCTTTTCGCTTCAAGCGAAGATTTTAACAGTGAACATCAAATGCCCCGCGCTTACGTTCACGTGAGTCAATCGGGAGGCAAGATGATCACTTTCGATTGTCCGGATGGCATGAAGGCCAATGCGTACGTTGTAACGTCAAACTCAAAAACCAATAATTGGATTTTTGTTTTTCAGGAATGGTGGGGATTAAATGACAATATCAAAAAATGGGCTGATGATTTGTATAAGGAAGTTGGCAACGTGAATGTGATTGCGCTGGATATGTATGATGGTAAGTTGGCTACCGACCGTGAAAATGCAGGGAAGTATATGCAGGCTTTCAAGCAGGAGCGTGGGGATGCGATTGTAAAAGGAGCTTTGAATTACGTGGGGGGCAAGGCAAAGGTTGGAACCGTAGGCTGGTGCTTTGGCGGTGGTCAATCGCTACAGGCTGCACTCACTGCAGGGAAACAAACGGTGGCTTGCGTGATGTACTATGGAATGCCGGAAGAGGACGTTAGCAGATTGAAAAACCTGAACAGTGATGTACTCAACATTTGGGCAACACAAGATCAGTGGATCAATAAGGACGTGATGGATAAGTTTGAAAAGAATATGGCCGAGGCAGGAAAGAAGCTAACCATTGAGTCATACGATGCTGATCATGGATTTGCCAATCCAAGCAATGCGATCTACAATGAGAAGGCATATATGGATGCCAAGGCAAAGACAATAAAATATTTCAAATCAAAATTTTAGAGAACGGGCAACGGCAATGGGAAAAGAAAAACCTATTGCCGTTGACTCATATTAACGTCAACATGTATTTGATTACGTCCGTTGTCGTTACAATTCCTACCAGTTCTGCCTTATTGTTATCTGCAACTACTGGCAGTGCGTGAAATTCAGATTTCGCAAAAGCCTGCGCCACTTTTTTTATCGAGTCTGATGCCTTCACCACCTGGGGGTTATGGGTCATCACCTGCGAGATAGATAACATTTCGTATACCGCATCATCGGCATCCTCCTGATCGTCATACAGGCTACTAAATGTTAAGCGATTGATATCCGTCCTGCTGATGATCCCCACCAGTGATTTGTCTTTTACCACAGGCACGTGACGAATTTTATGTTTATTCAAAAGGCTCCTCACTTTTCTGAGGCTGTCATCAATGTTTACGCTAAAAACATGTGACGTCATTATTCCGCTTACGTCATCTTTCTTCATAACCATGATCGTTTGATCCAAGATAGGTGCGAAGAAGAGGACTGGATATGACTCCCGTCAGGTATTGTTCAGATTTTGATCACTCCTCCCAAACCACGGAACCGTCCTGATGGTACCACTTTGGGTAATTGGGCAGATGGATTTTTTCGATTTCGTTCCGTTTCAATTTCATAGAAGGTGTCATCATTCCATTTTCTATGGTCCACTCATTTTTCATGATGACGGCTGTGGCCAATTGTTCGTGCGACTCCAGGTGCTTGTTAATTTCTTTTATTGTTGAATCAACACTTTGAATGATCTCATCACGACCTTTTTGACGGGCACCTGCCGTTAACACAGTCAGTGCAATAGGTTGTGGTACCCCCATTCCAACCACACACACTTGTTCAATGTCCGCATTCTGGGTCATCTTCAGCTCAATAGGAGCAGGGGAGATATATTTTCCTTTGTCAGTTTTGAACTGATCTTTTACCCGACCTATGATAGTCAGGTAGCCTTCTGAATCGATTTCGCCTGTGTCGCCAGTTTTCAAGTAGCCTTCTTCATCAAACATGGCGGCTGTCATTTCAGGTTCTTTATAGTATCCCTTCATGAGGCAGGGACTCTTCACCCTGAGCTCACCATCTTCGGCCAACTTCACCTGCAACCCCTCCATTGGCTGTCCCACGGTACCAAATTTGTTAGCGCCAGGTCTATTAAAGTGTGCGTAAACACAGTCTTCAGTCATGCCGAGTACCTGATATATCGTGATACCCAACCGGTCATACCATTCCAGGATACTTTTGCTAAGGGGCGCTGCTCCTGAGAGGAACAATTCCGATTTATCCAATCCAAGTTTCTTTTGAATCGTCTTCTTCACTAGTGAACTGACAATTGGGATGGACAGCAGCCTGTCAAGTTTTTTCTGTGGCATTTTCTCTAAGATCTTCTCTTGGAATTTTGCCCATATCCTTGGCACAGCGATAAAATAATTGGGACGCGTGTCAGCAAGGTTTTTAGCAAATGAGTCCAACGATTCAGGAAAGCTGTATTGGGCGCCCAAATAGAGTCCTTCAAATTCAACACCCAATCTTTCTGCGATATGACACAGCGGTAAATAGGACATCACCCGCGGCCTTTTCGGAAATGAAACCACCTTATGCGCTATTTTCACAGTGGTATCAAAGGAGCCCATCGAGTGCATCACACCTTTTGGTCGTCCTGTTGTTCCCGAGGTATAAATGATAGTTAAGAGATCATCCGGCCTGAATGTGGCTATGTTCTTAATAGGCT
>DAORAG010000248.1:0-4962 GCA_035344095.1 Cyclobacteriaceae bacterium
CCTTCAAGGGAGTCATAAACGTGGATTGTGTACAGGCTGTCCTTCGTGATCGGGTGGGCTACTTCATGTATGGCGATCTCACGGTTGAAGTTACTGTATTGCTCAATATCGGTGGTCGACTGAATGTGTGGTGCAGCCCTCACAAACTCGATTACATGCTCATGAAGTTCTTCTTCTATCTCTTTCAAAAAAAGGGTTTGTACTACCACATAAAATATGGGTGTACTGATAACCAGCAGAACGACAGAATAGATGATGTAGTGACGAACGAACCTGGTGAGCAATTTCATAAACGAGAATGCAAGTTAGTCAATGGCTTCCATTCTATATCCCAGTCCGTACACTGTCTTGATGTAGTCCCGGGCGCCAGCTTCAGTGAGTTTCTTTTTCAGGTTCTTGATGTGGGCATAAATGAAATCAAAGTTGTCGAAGGCCTCTGCTTCATCTCCCGACAGGTGCTCTGCAATTGCACTTTTGGAGATCACGCGATTCTTGTTGGCCAACAGGAATAAGAGGAGATTCAATTCTTTGGGGGTGAGTATTACTGGCTCGCCAGCTACTGTTACTTCCTTTGCATTCATGTCCACCTCTATTTCTTCGAAACGCACAAGATTGACGCCTGCAAAATGTTTGCGCCTCACTACCGCGGATACACGGGCACTCAACTCGGCCAGGTGAAATGGTTTCGTTAAATAATCGTCAGCACCCAGATCGAGGCCTTTGATCCGGTCTTCAATGGCATTGCGCGCAGAGATGATGATCACGCCCTCCATCTTTCCTTCCTGCTTCAATTTCTCCAGCACACGCAGCCCACTTCCGTCAGGGAGGTTGATGTCGAGCAGCACACAGTCGTAGTCGTGCATGAGTATCTTTTCCAATGCTTCATCCATTTGAGTAGCTACTTCGATGGTATAGTGTTGAGGCGTAAAGTAGGATACCATACTTTTTACCAACTCTTTTTCATCCTCAACGATCAGTAGCTTCACGATAATGATTTTATAACTAAGTTAACGGAAATCGGATTACTGCTTCATGAGCCCGTGTTGAAAAGCATAACTGGCGGCCTGATACCAACTGATGGCCTCTTTGGTCAGCTGTTGCTCCTGATCTTTATCGACTGGATGACGGGCGGACAGGTGCTGTACTTCCACGCCCCGCTGTGGAGAAAGGATGACCAATGCGCTGTCCTTAAGGTATCCCAACTTCTGATAGGTGCTGATGAAAGCACGTTCCCTGCCTGGCTCCAGGCGGAACATGTCATAACCATAAAACTTGCTGCGATAGGAGAAATTGAGCATGCCCAACAATGTTGGGGCGATGTCCACCTGGCTCATCAACCGACCCATCTCACCAGCTTTCACATGTGACGGTGCGTACACCAGCATCGGTATGTGATAGCCTTCGACTGGTAGTTCGGTTTTGCCTGCACTTGATGCGCAATGGTCGGCTACGATGACAAAGAGTGTGTTATCAAACCATGGTTTCGTCTTAGCTTCAGCTATGAAGCGACCTATGGCGTAGTCGGTGTACTTCACTGCACCATCCCGTCCTGAATGTGGGGGAATATCGATGCGCCCATCCGGATAGGTGAAGGGTCTATGGTTGGAGGTGGTCATCACCTGAGCGAAAAAGGTTTTGCCTGCATGGTAGTCTTCATCAATTTCTTTTAACGCGAGTTCAAAAAGGTTTTCGTCTGCCACTCCCCAGATATTCTCATAGTCGATGTCCTCATCGGGGATCGAAGTACGATCAACAACATGGTAGCCGTTATGATCGAAGAAGTAATTCATATTGTCGAAGTAGCCATACCCTCCATAGATATATTTGGTGTCATATCCCTTGCTTCGAAATACCGCGCCAATGGTAAAGAGGTCCTCGTTGTGTGGACGCCTGACGATCGATTGTCCAGGAGTCGGGGGAACAGCCAGTGACAATGCTTCTAGACCTCGGACGGTGCGGGTGCCTGTGGCGTACAGATTGGTGAACACCAAACTATGATCGTAAAGAGAATCCAGGAAAGGTGTAATCTCCCTTGCATTGCCGAAGTGGTGCATGAAGTTGGCACTAAAACTTTCCACACTAATCATCACAACATTCAATCGTTTCTCTTCTCCCTCAGACGTAATATACCTGTCAATGGAGGTGGGTTGATCATTGACAAATCGGCTGTCGGCTGTTTTAATAAGTGACCGCACATGGTCATTCACATCACTATAGTCCAATCGTGTATAGAATTGATCGTAGGACAGTTCGTTGTTACGATACGCAGCGAATAACTCATACAAACCATTTCCGGCCAATTCATTCACATAAGGATTGTTGCTAAGATGATGAAAGCTGTTGTCCACACACAGGAATGAAAAAAACGGGAATACAGACAAGAGCAAAAGGAACTTCGCCCTTGGCTTCCAGGCATGTAAAGAAGAAGGTGATGATTGGACAACGGCTGGTTTCAGCAGGTAAGTGAGTACTGCGGAAACAACAGCAAGAACCAATAGAATCCACTCAATCGGGTATGATTCGCGGATATTACCCAATACTTCTGTGGTGTAGACAAGGTAATCGACTGCAATGAAATTGTATCGCGTGTGAAATTCATCCCAAAAGAAATATTCGGACACAGCGTTGAACAGGGCAAGAAACGTGAAAAGAAACAGTGTGATATACCGCAGGTATCCAAACCATGCCTGTTTGTAGAAGTGCGATGGAGTGATCAGCATAAATAACAGCAAAGGGATGATGACATACCCAGCGTTGATTACATCGTAACCCAGTCCGACAAGGAAAATACCAGCTGTGGTGATTAGAGAGGGATCAACATCGTGAATGGACAAGAAGAACAGCACTACCCGTGTGGCACTGGAGATAACCACGATCACCATGGCCACCAGAAAAACGAAACCAAACCTACTGTTGACGATGCGAGAAAACACCTGATAAAAGAAATTCTGGTGCCAATCACGGGGTTGATTCTGTAGAAAACCTGAATCGTTCGCTTATCCTAATTCCATGTGATGGTTAGTAAATTTTTAGCAAATTGAAGGCTAATAAAATCCTATTTATGAATCGACTGTCTACATTCACTATTTTCTCATTATTGCTGTTCTTTTCTGCTACGCTATGGGCCCAGGAAGATAAAGAGGAGAAGAAAGAACCCAAGCCTGTCCCACCCCCTCAGGAATTTGTAACCAGCCACCAAGGCACTTTTGGCGGCAAGGTGATTAAATACAAGGCCATCGCAGGTGAAACCTACTTGAAAAATGAAGAAGGAGAACCAGTCGCATCCATCTGGTCGGTTACCTATAAGTTGGATGGTCCTGAAAACTACAATCGTCCCGTAACATTTGTGTTTAATGGCGGTCCCGGTTCGGCATCGGTATGGCTTCATCTTGGCCTGTTTGGTCCTCAACTGACCAAAGTTGATAGCGATGCCAGGATGGATGACGGTGCTGCGCCCTACCCGCTGGTGAATAACAACTATGGGATTCTGGATCTGACGGATCTCGTTTTCATCGATCCGGTGGGCACTGGCTACAGCCGTGTAGTGGGCAAAGGCAAAGTGGAAGACTACTGGGGACTCAATGAAGATGCCAAATCCATTGCCAAGTTTATGAGACTTTGGGTGACCAAATACAAAAGATGGAATTCCCCAAAGTACATCGCGGGAGAAAGCTTTGGTACTACGCGGGCCGGAGCCGTAAACTATGAACTGGAAGCGGGCGGACAGGAAATGGCGTTGAATGGATTGATCCTAATTTCACAGTGCCTCGACTATCAAGGGTCAACCAGTACCCATGATAACATCGTTTCAAATGTTACTTACTTACCCAGCATGGCCGCCACTTCTTGGTATCATAAAAAGGCCGGGCAAGGAAAGGAACTGGAGGCTTTTGTGGAAGAGGCGCGCAAATTTGCGTTGGATGAATATGTGAGAGCACTCTACAAGGGATCGGATTTGACTCAAGACGAATTCAAACACATAGCCGAGCGATTAAATTACTTCACAGGGCTTTCTCAGGCTTATATCGAGTTATCGGACTTAAGAATACTAGTACCTCGCTATCGCAAGGAACTCTTTCGTGATCGGGGATTAGTAATAGGCCAGTTGGATGGTAGGTTTATGGGGGATGAAGCTGATGACGTAGATGACCGGCCTAATTTGGGTGATCCTGCAAGTTACAATGTCGGTGGAGCCTATACGGCAGCCCTGAATCACTATTACGCGACAGTTCTAAACATTGAGATGGACAGACCTTACCTCGTAGACAACGAAGAGCTGGGGGCAAAATGGCGCTGGCGCGATGTGCCTGATGGCCGGTACTGGGAACCCTCTTACGTAAATGTAGCGCGCAAACTTGGTGATGGTATGAGGAGGAACAAAGACTTGAGGATAATGGTAGCCAGTGGTTATTACGATCTCATCTGCCCTTTCTTTGATGCTGAGTATACCTTTGCAAGGCACGGCTTGTTGAAAGACCGAGTAACTTTCACCTACTATCAAGCCGGTCACATGATGTATCTTCACGAACCTGACCTTGTGAAGCTAGCTGCGGATATCAGAAAATTTTATACTAATAAGTGATGATGCGTCCTATAGAGGTTCACTAGGAAGACGCAAAGGTACACAGAGCTTTTTGTGACCCTCCTTAGAGAAATTTATTCGTAATTACCAAAGTGGGTATGGGCGATCTTCGCCTTACCCTCTTTGTCTTTGATGACGACAAAAGTCACAGGTCCATTCTGCACACTGTCTTGTGGAAGTGACTTGTCTCCAAAGTACCATATCGCCTCAACGGCAGCAAAGCCGGGATGAATAGTGATGTTGGTTTCATCCAACCACAAACTTTTTGACGGCTGTTTCCCTCCTGCAAAAAAACCAAATCCTTCATGGTGTGGCTTCATCTGATCAAAACCCTTTATGAGTCCACGCTTCTCCGATGAAAAGTAAGTGTGTTGTGGGTC
>DAORAG010000249.1:0-4959 GCA_035344095.1 Cyclobacteriaceae bacterium
CATCTGTTGCTACCATACTGATCGCTTTATTCACAAGCTTGCCCAGACCTGATTTCTTTTTAGCGTTTTCGTCCTCAGCGACTTTATTGCCGTACTCCCCTTTCTTATATTTATCAGCAACTTCTGGACAGTCGCTAATCATTTTTTCCAATCCACCTGAGCTGACCGCTACAACTTTAGAGTCTCCCTTTTTTATCAATATCCGTGGAGCATTTCTTAACTCTTCATAAATACGTTCAGGATCACCCTCCATCACAGTTGGCGGAGAATCATAAAATCTGTAAAGTTTGATTGGGCCGTCCATTGCCACTTCAAGAAAGTAGTAAGAACCCACCGACTTCGGGCCTAGAGCACTCAAATCAGCATACTTTTGTGCCTCATACTTCTTTTCCTCTACCTGAAATCCAAGCAGGTCCTTCGCATCATACTTAGGTTTGTCTCTCAGCTTAACTCTCTCTGATCCCTCCAGAAGGCTGTCAGCAAAATAACGAATGTACTTTTGCGTTATCCAGGGGTAGTTGAGATTGGTCTCAATGATTACATTTTTCCGACTGCCGTCAAGATTCAAAACGGTGCCTGGATATTGATTATCCATTGCCTCTGTTTCTTGCGCCTTGGTATTCGTTACCAATGATAGCACGATAAACATACTTGTATATATACTCTTCATTTGATTGTGTTGTTAAGGTTGTACTTTCATCTTTTAGTAGTTGACAATTATTTTATCACTAAACTCCGATCTGGCACCCGAGGTGAATAGCGCTACGATCTGATAAGTATAGATCGAATTCATTTGAAGTTGTCGATCAACAAAGTCATTTGACAACCCATTTACAGTAGTATACAGTCGCGCTGTTTCACCTTCCCTTCCACGGTATATCTGATACTTTGCAACACTACTTTGAGTATATGACCACCGGAGTTTGATGAACTTGTTCTCGCGGTCTATCTCAGGTGAAGTGACCAGAACACGTGGTTTAACTGGGTTGATCAATCGAGCGGCCTCAATTGGTTCTGCTGGCACTGACTCCAAACCGGCCGCATCAATAGCTAATACTGTAAAGTTCATTCGTGTGCCCTCGAGAATATCATTTACAGAATAGGCGAACAATGAGTCTTTTGAGTGTCTGACTTCACCCAATTTGTTCCATTTAATATCGTTCTGACCTCGAGCATAAATGTCATATCTCAAAACATCATCGCTACTGCTTGGTAACCATTGGAGCAAAACACCCTCCTTTGAAGATTGCGATGGTAATAAGACTGGAGCAACTGGTGGAACCTTATCCGGCAATCGCAATTCAAGAATCTCAGACAAGCCAGAATGATTTTGATTGCGGTCGATCGCCATTACCTGATAAAACACCGACCTATCTAAAGTCTTCAGGCTAATGCTGTCAGTAAATAATGTGTCGGCAATAGGCTCAACTGTTACTTGAAAAAATTCTTCCCGTCTGTTATTTCCGCGATAAACCCTGTAGCCATAAATGTCACTCTCACTATTCGGCAACCAACTGAAGGTCACAATCCCAACATCATCCACGGTTCCACCAAGTCCCATCGGTGCTGTGGGTGGGATGCTATCAATTAATTGAGACAACTTTTGAGGTGATTTATACTCCTCGCCTGTCACTGAGATCGCCACCACCTGGTAGTAGTTGTTTTGTTCGGGGGCTTCATCGCGGAAGGTTCTGATAGCTGGCGAAATAATTTCTGAATTGACTGCAACTGCTTTCGACCTCGGTGATGAGGACCTCCTCACGTCAAATCCTTTTATTCCCCCTTCGGAAGATCGAGGAAACTCCCAGGTCAGGTCGATTACCTGATTATCCGGACTTTGATCATTTATGATATATGGAACTTGAGTTATCGCAACTACTCCTTTGCCACTTTCAATATCTGAAGGCGGTCCCCATTCGCCAAATGGAGTAAGTCCCCTCACTCGATAGAAAAATGTTTCACTCAGGTTTGGAAGTGAGTCGGTAGCATATTGATATCGCGATTCATCCCGGTCCTCGTTAGTGAGTGTCACCAACGCATCCTCGGTAATCGGTTTAAATTCTTTTCCGTCAGCAGAGCGTTCTACCTTGTAGGCGGTGTAGATCCCACGATGATAGGCCTGATTCCAGCGCATTGAAACCATTCCATCTGTGAACTCTGCTGAGAACTCCAGTGGTTTAGGTAGTTCATATTTCTCCGGGCCCACAAACACACTTCCTCTTATTGTATCAGCGCCATTGACTGAAAGTACGCGATATAGGTACTTCTCCCCCTTTCGAATATTCTTATCGGTAATTCGCAATCCCGATGCTATGGACACCGGAACGGACATATCGGCTGCAAAAAGGGAGAATGAGAAACGCATCTCATTTTCCTGTACTTTGTTGACAATCTGAAAAACATCCGCCCCCTGCAAATCCATTTCAAAGTTACTTCCGAAATAAGCCTGGGCTGCGATAGCAGCATACTTATCAGTCTGCACAAGTGACTCCCATTCATGTTCGTCCTTTGGCTTTATGACTATGGGATTCAACAGTGACCGCTCCGCAGGCAGCACAATCTTTTCGTCTCTCACCAGTGTATATCGTTCAACCCAATAACCATTTTTCACAGTATTGATCCATGCGTTGACATTGGTAGGTGCCCAACGAAGCACTATCGAATCAAGCGAAGGTCTCGCAATCACTTTTATCTCATCTTGAAGAGAATCGAGCTGCCCGAAAGCAAGATTGCCAGGTAGTGCCATCGTCAACACCAGTAACTCTTTCAATAAATATCTCGATACCTTCATCTCAAAATGCGTAACTATAAATCAGGGTTCCGGTGTACTCGGTAAAGGAAGTGGGGCCACTTTCCGATGGTGTACTCCGGTTTACGGTCATTACACTTAATCCTAAATTGTGCTTCTTCACAATTGTGTAGTTGGCATTCGCTCGAACGTTCATAATTGTACTTTGTCTTTTGCCCTCAATCGAAGTCGTGTTGTGGGAGGAACTTAATGTGAGTCTTAGTTTTCGCTCCATCAACGCCTTATTTATCGAAACTGTGGGGCCATGTGTAAGTATATTCATCATGACTGCCTCGTTCTTGTTGAGGTTGTAAGAAAATGATAGTGTGAGATTTGAAGGGACAAGGCTGATGGAATATGATCCGTTGACATTATAGAATTGAGATCCGCTGTTTTGCTCTACTTGACTTTGTTGTTCCGCGGCATCCTGCAACGATAGATTAACAAACACAAACTGTCTCTGACGCTCGGTGGTCTTCAAACTATAGCTAGCACCCAGGTTTACACTTTGAGTAATTTGAGTAAACTGAAGCGTATCGAGATTGTCAAATGGTGTGAGTTGGTTGATATCAACAAACTGAGAACGGATATTGGTGAAAGATTGGAAATTAGAATAGCTGGCCGTGAGGGAAAGTCGTTCTGTGGGCTGATACGAGCTATTAATTGCTCCGACAAATCTTCGCATCGTGCTGATTTTCGTGTTGTCAAGATTGTCATGCTGAACACCAGCATTGGCACTAATATTCAACTTGCTGTCCAGCAAAGAGGTCGAACCGTTGACCGTGTAATTGACCAGGTCATTATTAAAATAATAAGCCCCATGAGTTCGGTAACCCGGATCAATTCGTTCATAGCCGACACCTATGGAGTAGGAAGAACCAGAGTAATTAAGCCCAGCTTTTAAAGCATTGTAATAAGAGGTGGATGATCTTGGCGCAAATAAACCTCCAACAGACCCAAACAAGGAACGACCTTGAGCCTCCACATCTCGAATGTCCCGCGTCAACGCACTCGAACCATATTCAAACTGAACCCCGAATTTTTCGTAAAGACTTTTACCTAGTGAGATACCTATTGCAAGATTTTCTTCCGGCAAGAGTGAATTGTCATATGGTAGTTGAGCCAAGGAAGCCAATTCATCCTGAGCATGAAATAAGGATAATTCTGCATAGTCATTTCCGTCACGATACCCAGTCTTGAATCCAAAGCCATTTCTTTCAAAGGTGGGTCGTGTATTTCTGATAGTATCGGGTTCGACAGCACGCTGCAGTTGCCCATACATTGCACTGAAATGAAATTTGCCGGGTACCAGTTCGACCCCTGCCCCTCTGAATATGTGGCCAGCCAGCGTATAAGGGGAAAAGTTCATATTAGCATAGCCAAAATGTCCGGTTGCCCATTTATAAGTTGGATGCAGGCCAAACTGATTAAAAGGCTGCTGAAATGATCTGTTCTGATTAGAAAGTGCAAATGAAAAGGGAATGCTCCACCCGTAGAGAGCTAGGTTGAGGTTGCCCGTCAGAAAGTAAGAATAAGGATCTCTGCGACTTTCAATTCCTCTTACTCCGTAGAAAATTTGGTTAACCGATAGCCCCCCACTCACCTGAACCGGTTTGGCGCTGCCAATTGTTGATAAATCCTGAGCCGAAAGGGCGCCAGATAAAACGACTCCAAGGAGCAAAGACCAGACACCAAACCAAATCCTAAGAGTCGCCAAACTACAGTATTTCCCTCCAATATAGGCATTCCCTATTAATGAAGATTTTCCATATTGGGCTTTTTCTTACACGTTGAGCGCAGTATTCCCCATTACAAAAACCTGATTTCTGGCGTTTTTCTGGGTTTTCGGGTGACTAAATGGCAAAATCTTACATTAAGACCTTTGACAAGGCGGGTCCTACGTGCTGAAAAAGCATAAAAATAGATTGTTGGCCTAACTCCGTCAGGTTTTATTCAAAAACACCAGTTTCCTGGCATCGTGCTTCTGCACCTGGTCGAAGAATTGTTTCAGCTCGGGGTAGCTGGCTGCGGGGAACACACCCTTGTTGGCATCGAGCCTGCGCACATAGATCAGGTTTCCCTGATCGTCCATTTTCACCTGGGACCGGTAGGTACCAAACGGGGAGGTGACCGTAACCGGGTCGGGCAAAAACTCGGGATACATGCCATCG
>DAORAG010000250.1:0-4957 GCA_035344095.1 Cyclobacteriaceae bacterium
TGATGTATTGCATCGTGTCATAAATCCCCAAGCCGGCATAAACTGACCCGCCTGGACTATTGATGTACATAATGATGTCCTTTTTTGGATCAGAAGACTCAAGAAACAGTAGCTGCGCAGTGATCAGGTTGGCAATTTGGTCGTCAATCCCCATCCCAAGAAAGATGATCCTGTCAGAGATGAGTCGTGTAAATACATCAATTGCGCGGAAGTTGCCGGGACGCTCCTCAATCACGTATTGGGTCATATTATCTATTTTTTGCGCATAGTCGTCCACGGTGTTACCACTCATGCCTATGTGGTGAACCGCATATTTTCTGAAATCATTCTTGGAGTTCATATAAGTCGTTTTTTAGTCTAGTCGTTTTTTGTCTTCAATTATTCTAAGCTCTCAATTTTAGTAAGAAATCCTCAATAAAAAAGCCCTGGGGCAGGGCTAATACATTAAACTGAAAAAAGGAACCAATGGTTCGTATAAGCGAATCAATGGTTATGTTTTTCAACGATTTTCCTGAACTCGTCAAGGCTTACGGGCTTTTCAGAGATACTGATCGTTTCTCTGATGGCTTTCATGATTTTTTCACTTCTGAGTTGATCATAAAGCCTCATGAAGTTTTTGCCCTCTTGATCGCTCAGGTAATTGTCTGCAATGGCGTCCAATTTATCTCCAAGCTGTGCAGCAAAAGCCTGCCCTCCAAATTGTTCCAGGAACATCTGTTTTGCCTTTTCTTTTACCTCAGCAGCCTCCACAGTTATCTTTAGGTCTTCAGCAATTTTATTTTTTATCAGATCCCACTTCAGAGAATCCTTATACTGCGTGAATTCCTTGCTCAGTACGTCATCGGTAATCTTCTCGCCACCGGAGTTTTTGAGCCAAGTTTTCAAGAACTCATCTGGCATATCAATTTTTGTATTGTCGACAAAGTGATGCTGAATTTCATGTTCAAGCAGGTGGTCAGTCTCCCTTTGATAATTTCCTGCGATAGTTTCCTTTACCTTAGTGATAAATTCTTCCTCACTTTTCACTGCATCCTTGCCGAATACACGGTCGAACAGCTCTTGATTGAGACTAGCCGGTGCTACACGGCTAATTGATGTAATGGTAAAGGAATACTTTCCCTTTTTTGACTTGGCATCCTCTTTTGACAGTCCCAGAAAATTTCCAACCTCTTCATCTCCCTCAAACACCTTGCGGATATCAAATTCCACCACATCATCCTTTTTCTTGCCAATGAACAGCGCCTGGGCTTTTTTATTGAGTTTGCTTAATTCCAGATGAGCGCCAATGGGGGATTCGCCACCCTCTTCCACAACTTGGCCGTGAAGGTTGTCTGTTACATCACTTGTTTCCGGGTGCGTTACCTCTCCAAATCTTTTGGTGAGATCGGAGATGGTATCGTCAATTACTTTTTGATCAACCTCGATTGGATATGATTTCAATTTAACTTTTGACGATAAATCGTATTTAAAGTCATCAACCATTCCAATCTGGAATTCAAATTCAAAGTCTTTCTGAATGTCCCAGTCAATCTGATTTGCCTTTTCCTGATTAGGCAATGGATCACCAAGAATCCTGAGCTTGTTGTCCTTGATGTAGTCGCTTACAGAGTGTGAAAGAATATGATTTACTTCTTCAACAAGAATCGATTTGCCAAACATCTTTTTTATTACGCCTGTGGGCACCTTACCCTGACGGAAACCTTTGATGTTTGCCTTGCGAGCATAGCTCTTTATTTTTTCCTCCACTTTCGGTTGATAATCACTCTCTGATAGCGTAATTTTAATAAGACCGTCTGTGGTGCTCTTTTTGTCTAATGTGATGTTCAAGTTGATCCTTTGGTTTGCGTTTCAATTAAAATTATGAACCCTCGATGCCAGCCTTACTTATCTGGGAACGAGGGTTCTGTTGTCGTGCGGGTGGAGGGACTCGAACCCCCATGGATCGCTCCGCCAGATCCTAAGTCTGGTATGTCTACCAATTTCACCACACCCGCTTTTTTGCTCCAGCCAAATACCCTGAAAGCCCGGCTGCCTGTCAAAAAAGGAGTGCAAATTTATAGATATTTTGTTACGATTAGTTAATTTTTTCAAAATTCCAGGGAATTTGAAAGCTGTGTTTTTACGTTATCCAAATAGTTGATTTAGAAGAAGTTTCATTGATAAAAAACATTCGTATTTGTGGTCATTGACGAAGTAGAGGAGAAAAAGGAGATAATCAACAGATACCGTAGGCTGTTACGCAAAGCCAAGCCCATACTTGAGCCCGGAGATGCCAAGTTGATCAAAAAGGCCTTCACCATTTCACTTGAGGCGCATAAGGACATGCGAAGAAAATCGGGGGAGCCGTACATCTTTCATCCTTTAGCCGTTGCGGAAATCTGTGTTGAGGAAATAGGACTTGGTACCACTTCTGTTATCTCCGCGCTTCTTCATGATGTAGTTGAAGATACAGACATTGAATTGTCGGACATCGAGAGAATGTTTGGCAAAAAAATTACACGCATCATCGATGGCCTCACAAAAATCAGTGGGGTTTTTGAATACGGCACTTCCGCTCAGGCAGAAAACTTCCGTAAGATGTTGTTCACCTTGTCAGAAGATGTTCGGGTAATTCTGATAAAGCTTGCCGATCGCCTTCACAATATGCGGACGCTTGGCAGTATGCCTCGTAACAAACAACTGAAGGTAGCCTCGGAAACAATTTATCTCTATGCCCCGCTCGCACATCGACTCGGCTTAAATGCTATTAAGAGCGAGCTTGAAGATTTGTATCTCCGTTTTACGGAAGAAGCGGTCTATGATGAAATCATGGGAAAGATTGCTGACACAAGGGCAACGAGAAACAAATTCATCAAATCATTTATTGGCCCGATTAAGGATGAGCTGGATAAATTGAAAATTGACTATGACATCAAAAGCAGGCCGAAGTCGGTTCACTCGATTTGGAATAAGATGCGAAAGCAGAATATTCCCTTTGAGGAGATTTACGATCTGTTTGCTGTACGTATCATTTTGGATGCACCGCTGGATCAGGAGAAGTCATGCTGCTGGCAGGTTTATTCCATTGTAACAGATTACTACACGCCAAACCCAGACCGGCTGAGAGATTGGATAAGCACACCAAAAGCGAATGGATATGAATCCCTTCATACTACTGTGATGGCAAAAAACGGGCAATGGGTGGAGGTGCAAATCCGAACGCGAAGGATGGATGAAATTGCAGAAAAAGGTTACGCAGCGCATTGGAAATACAAAGACGCTAACTCCACTCACGAGTCTAATCTTGAAAAATGGTTGGTACACGTAAGAGAGCTGTTGGAGCGACAAGATCTTTCTGCCCTTGAATTTGTTGATGATTTCCGCGGCAATCTATTTAACGAAGAGATATTCGTGTTCACTCCTAAGGGTGAATTGAAAACACTCCCCAATGGAGCTACTGCGCTCGACTTTGCTTTTGAAATCCATACTGATGTAGGCGCCCGCTGCATCGGTGCCAAGGTGAACCAAAAGCTTGTGCCTATCAATCATGTGTTGAAGAACGGAGATCAAATCGAAATTCTTACTTCAGCCAAACAAAACCCGACAGAAGACTGGCTGAGATTTGTCGTTAGTTCCAAGGCGAAGTCAAAAATAAAGGATGTTCTAAAAGAGGATAAAAAAGTAGTTGCCGAAGAAGGTAAGGAAATATTACTGCGAAAGCTGAAGCAATTAAAAGTAGATCCCAATAGTCAGATGTTTGAAAAGATGCGGGCGTATTTTCGTGTCAATTCTCAGTTTGACCTCAACTTCAAAGTAGGCAAGGGCCTAATCACCGTCAATGATTTAAAAAGATTCAAAGACTATAAGCCAGCATCACCACTTAAGTCAAAACCTCAGATCAATGATGCCAGAACTATCGAACAGGAAATTTCAAAAGCCAAAGGACGGTATGATGACATTCTTCTGATCGGAGAGGATATGGACGTTGTGGAGTACAAGTTGGCAAAATGCTGTACACCAATTCCGGGAGATGAAGTGTTCGGTTTTGTAACGGTAAATGAAGGAATCAAAATTCATCGTTCAAACTGTCCGAATGCGACCGAACTATTGGCCAATCATGGTAACCGGGTAATAAAGGCAAAATGGACTTCGCAACATGAAGTGGCATTTTTGACGGGATTGAAGATCATTGGTACCGATAGAGTTGGATTAATCAACGATGTATCAAAAATTATTTCAGAGGAACTGAAGGTAAACATGAGTTCCATATCTTTCCGCGTTGACAGCGGCATATTCCATGGGGAAATTATGCTGTACGTCAATGATACCCGCCACCTCGATTTCCTCATCAGGAAACTCGAAAAAGTGGAAGGTGTTGTTACTGTTAGTAGGTTCGACTCACGAAACATTGACAGTGCAAATCAGGAAAAAGTAAACGCATAGATCGATGACTCAATGTATTAGTGCACGATTTCTCTTCGTGACAATCCTTATCTCGTTGACAGCGCATATTGCGCTTGGTCAGTTCTCAAATCGATATCCCAAAGTAGATACCTATCGACATCACATCTACCTGGAGGCGTTCGAGTTTCCTTTCTATTCTAATGGTCCTGTTTCGCCCGTGGCATCTCCTGATGGAAAGACAATCGCTTTTTCAGCTTTTGGTTGGATTTGGATTTATGATAAATCACAAAAGTCAGCTTCGAGACTGACGAATAGCGGTGAGATGGATTTTCTACCCACATGGTCCGCGTCCGGAGATCAGATTGCATTCGTGAGAGATACCGGTCGTGAAACCTTCTTGCTGATCGTTGACAAAGCAGGAAACGAGGTTGTGAAAATTGATCACGCTAATTCATCGGAATTGGATCCTTATTTTTCCCCCGATGGGAAATACCTTTATTACAGCTCGTCAGTCGAGGGCACGTTCGATATTTGGCGCTACGAATTCGTGGAGGGCAAAAGTGAAAGGCTTACC
>DAORAG010000251.1:0-4956 GCA_035344095.1 Cyclobacteriaceae bacterium
ATCATAAGTACTACGATGACTCCAGGCCACGAAAACTGATCGTGGGTATAAATCCGGGTAGATTTGGAGGAGGGCTTACCGGAATCCCATTTACTGATCCCGTCAAATTAGAACGAGAATGCGGAATCTCCAATGAACTTCCAAAAAAGACCGAGCTGTCAGCAGACTTTATTTATCAATTGATCAATGCTTACGGAGGAAAGGAGAAATTTTACCAAAATTTTTATTTCAGTTCCGTTTGCCCATTGGGCTTTACTTCGCAAGGTAAGAACTTCAATTACTATGATACGCCCGCTCTAAGCAAGGCATTATATCCATTTATCCTGGAAACGCTGCGTGCCCAAATCCAATTCGGTGTTGATACCAGTGTCGTGTTTTGTCTGGGTGAGGGGAAGAATTTTAAGTTTCTTTCTACTTTGAATGATAAGGAGAAGTTGTTCAACACCATCGTGCCACTGCCTCATCCCAGGTTTATCATGCAGTACAAACGGAAAAAAGTTGATGACTATCTAAATAGCTTTCTTAATACGCTAAAATAAAGACTACTCGTACCTTAAAGCCACTACAGGATTTGTACGGGACGCTTTCAGTGTTTGAAAACTCACAGTGAGCAATGCCACGGTCAATACAATTCCGCCCGCCAAAAAGAATATCCAAAATGAAATGGTGGTTTGATACGGAAAGGTTTGTAGCCAATTGTTCATTACCCAATAAATGGATGGAACGGCCAGCACAATCGCAATGCCGATAAGTTTAAGGTATTCTTTGGATAACAAGAAAAAGATGCCCTGCTCCGAAGACCCAAGTACTTTCCTCACGCCAATTTCTTTTGTCCGCTGAGACGCTGTGTAAGCCGACAATCCAAACAACCCCAGGCATCCCACCACGACAGCCAGCGTGGCAAAGGTCCCAAAGAGTTCTCCGAAGGTCTTCTCATTCTGGTATTGACGATTGAAAAAATCATCCAAAAAGAAATAATCAAATGGATTTCCTGGAAATGCTTTTTCCCAGGAGGCTTTGACATGATTAATTGTTGATGTGAGGTCATTGGTCTTCATCCGAATAGAATAAAACTCACCGAAATACCTGGAGCAAAAGAACAACGTGGGGTCAAGCGAGGTCTTCAGCGATACCTGATGGTAATCATTAACAACTCCCACTACAATAAGGCTACCAAAGAAGCCGGGGATTGCCACGGTTTGCCCAATAGCATCCTCTGGCTTTTCAAAACCAAGAAGTTTGATGGCTGACTCAGTGAGTATAGCCGATGTGTCCGGGTCATTGGGATAGTTTTGTGAGAAAGCCCTTCCAGCCAACAAATCCATCTGAAACACATCAATAAAATCATCGTCCATGCTATTGACCCGAACCGTGACCAGTTGATCATCTGGTGCTCCATGTCTTTTTATTTGCGTCTTGTATTCGCGTTGCTTCCCAGGTACAGTAATAGAAGTGCTCACGCTCAAAACAGAAGGATCGTTTTTGAGCTCATTTCGAAATACATCAATGGATGAGTTGAAAGCCTCGGATTCCCTCGGAGCTATTCCTGGCCGATCCAATACCAGGACCTGATCAATATTTAGTCCCAAATCCTGGTTCATCATAAAATTCAGTTGGTTGTATACGATAAACGTGCCCGCGATAAGCGCAATGGATGCCGTGAACTGAAGAACAACCAGCGATTTTCTCAAAAGTATTCCGGTTACGCTATTCTTCACCTTCCCTTTCAACACCGTCACGGGTTTAAATGAAGAAAGTACCAGCGATGGATAAAAACCCGAAAGCATCGTACCAATTATCCACAATGACGTAACCAATAAAATAAACCAAGGTTGTGACAGATGTGCAATCTCTAACGAAAGACCAGCCAATTGATTGAAGTACGGCAAAGCCAAAATGACAATCAAAAGAGAGATAGCCAAAGCAATTAAATTCACAACACCCGCTTCCATCAAAAATTGATTCACCAACTGTTGCTTAAATGCACCCATCACTTTTCGCACGCCAACCTCTTTCGCACGTTCCATCGCCTTTGCTGTAGACAAATTGATATAATTAATCCATGCGATGATCAATACAAAAATTCCAATGATGCCAAGAAATGCAACAATGCGCTCATTGCCATTCGACTCGGGCTCATTTGCAAGGTTGGATGTCAGGTGTATTGACCTAATCGGCTGGAGACTCATCTCGTCCCGTTGATTCCTTTCCGCCAGGCCAGGACTATATTTCTTAATCAACTCTGGAATTTTTCGTTCTACATCAACCGGATTCGTGCCGTCCCTGAGCTGGATAAACGTATACATGTCGCTGCGCTGCCAACTTTGATCATATCGTGCTATCGCCCGCTCGGCATTTTTATACCTATTAAAAAGGGTCTTATAAGAATAAAGTAGATCAAACTTCAAGTGTGTATTATCCGGAAGCTCCAAAAAAACACCGGTGACCGTAGCAAGTTCACTGTTACCATCGTCATCCTGCATGTGAAGGACTTTTCCGATTGGATTCTCCTCACCGAAATATTTACGTGCGTAACTTGACGACAAAACACAAGTATTGGGTTGGGCTAATGCCGTTGACGCATCGCCTGACTCCATCTCAAATTTCATCATTGGAAGAAATGCCGAATCTGCATAAAGAAACCTCCGATGCTTGAAGGCAATAGGATCCGGCTTCCCATCTTCGTACGTAACAATCAGGTTGTTTTTGTATCCCAGGTTATAAAGTCGGGCATAGGACTGAACTTCTGGAAACTCTTCCTTCATAGCTGGACCAACACCAGGATAATTCTCTGCGCTTGAGATGATCAGCTCATTGTTAACATAAGTATCCAGACGAACACGGTAGATGTTGTCCGCATTGGGGATAAAATCTTCGTAACTGGTTTCGAATTTTACGTATTGGGCAATCAGCAGAAAAACACTCATTCCAATTGCAAGGCCGAGGATGTTCAGTGTAGAGAAGAATTTATTCTTTCCCAAACTCCTGAAGGAAGTGAGGATCAGGTTCTTAATCATAGGCAGGAGGGTTTTCTACCAAGACTCATTTTTTCACTAAAGGTTTCAAAAGAGCCAAGTATTTTTTTGATTGGTCAAAATAAGATTTTGACTATTCATTTTGTAATAGGACAATATCCGTAATCGGACACACAAATCTCCGATTCCTTATCTTTGCGCACCTTATGAATTCCAATCAACAGCTTCAGGAGACACTACGCCTTATCCAGATGGAACGTGCAGCGGATCTGGAACAGTACAGACAAAAGGTGCTCCTCACCCCCCTTCATCGAAAAACGAAAGAAGGGATCTGCTGGTATCCTGTGAAATTGAGGCGAGACTACATCGGAACGGGCGAAAGGTTGATCATCGAAGTGGAACGAATATCAGAATTGGATCAAAAGCATGTGTTTCAAAGTGGAAAAGTGGTGAGTGTATTTTGCAACGCCAATCAAAAACCTGAGAAGGAAAATATAGGCGGTGTCATCAATTACGTGAGGGACAATCAAATGATCATCACGCTTAATCACGATGAACTACCAGAGTGGATTGATCATGGATTGTTGGGCGTTGATGTCATGTTCGATGAAATGAGCTACCGAGAAATGGAACATACGCTCAAGAAGGTGATGAAAGCAGAAGACAACAGGCTGGCGGAACTCAAAGAAATCTTCCTTGGGGGAGAAAAGCCGTCTTTTTCACCTTCACATCAGTCTGTGCACGAAGACACATTAAATGAAAGTCAGAACAAGACACTGAATCATATCTTAAGCTGTCTGGATCTGGGGATCATACATGGACCTCCCGGAACCGGAAAGACGACAACATTGGTACAAGCCATTAAGCATACCGTGCAAGCTGAAGGACAAGTGCTCGTTTGTACACCCAGCAATGCCTCTATTGACTTACTGGTAGAAAAGCTCTCCGATCAAAATTTATCGGTTGTACGAATTGGACATCCCGCGCGGGTGACTGAACAGACTCTGAGTAAGACGCTTGACGCCCAAATAGCAAATCATGCGAACTACAAGGAACTGAGAATGATGCGTAAGAAAATGGAACAGCTTCGGGCGCAAGCCGCAAAATTTAAACGCAACTTCGGTTACAAAGAGAAGGAAGAAAGACGATTGCTTAGACAGGAGGCCAATATGCTCAAGTCAGATGCTGATGTACTGGAGTTTTATATCATCAATGACATCCTCCAAAAAAGTGAAGTTGTATGTTGCACGCTGGTAGGCGCTTCACACCCTACACTTCGTGGCAAGAAATTTCAGACTGTTTTTATAGATGAAGCTGCCCAGGCACTTGAACCCGCTTGTTGGATTCCTATCACGAAATCGCACAGGGTGATTCTGGCAGGAGATCATTTTCAACTACCTCCAACTATTCGATCTCGGGAAGCTGCCGCATCAGGGCTCGCAAAAACTTTATTTGAAAAAGGCATTGAATCACATCCGGACACAGCCAGGATGCTAAGAATTCAATACAGGATGCATGAGGATATCATGAATTTCTCTTCATCCTACTTTTATCAAAATCAACTCATCGCTCACCCATCTATCAGGAAACATCAACTCGATGGCGAAGCTCCCATAACTTTCATAGACACTGCAGGATGTGGTTTCTTTGAGACACAGGATCCCGAAACCCTAAGCCGGTACAATCAGGAGGAAGCACAGGTGCTCATCAAAGCGCTTGAGTCATTGATAAATGAAATCGGTGGAGAGGATTGGATAAAAAATAATTTTACAGTGGGGGTAATCACCCCTTACAGCGCGCAGGTCGAAGTATTGAATAAGTTAGTTGATCAATCTCCCCTACTTGCACCCATCAGGTCGCTGATCTCGATCAACACGGTTGACGCGTTTCAAGGGCAAGAAAGAGATGTAATCGCCATCAGCCTGGTACGATCCAATGAAAAAGGAGAGATTGGTTTTTTAAATGATATCAGGAGAACCAA
>DAORAG010000252.1:0-4912 GCA_035344095.1 Cyclobacteriaceae bacterium
AACTCAACTTTCTTCGCAGTCAGATCTATGTCATTGCCAACGAGGTGGCGAACGAAAAGAATTATCCGATCATCCTTGAGTGGATAAAGAGTGCCAACAGCGCCTTGATCACACGGCCGGGTGAGAAATCAGATGCCTTCTTCAGCCCGGGAGAGGCTTGTCGCAACGTTATCATCGACCAGATTCAAAGAGCAGTGAATCGCATTAACATATGCGTGTTCACTATCAGCGATGACACTATTACCAATGCCATTATCGACTCGCACAAGCGGGGCCGGTCCGTTCGCTTAATTACGGATAACGATAAGTCCCTCGATGCAGGATCAGATATCGAACGACTCGCTAAAGAAGGAATTGCTGTGAAAATGGACAGCACGCCAAACCACATGCATCACAAGTTCATGGTGGTGGATGATAATTCGCTGATTACGGGTAGCTACAATTGGACGTTAAGTGCAGCCCGCTACAACCATGAGAATGTACTACTCACAAAAGAAACCAGTGTTGTGAAATCGTTCCTTAGGGAATTCGGCCAGCTGTGGGATAAGATGGAGCCTTACAAAATCTGATCATAACGAACCGGCATGGAGTCAGTCATCGCACTTGTAGTTGTGTCTTTTACAGTAGCTGCAGTCTATTGGCTCAACCGACAGAAGGTGGCATGGATTCAAACCCTGTTGAACTGGTTTCCTGCTATCCTTTTTGCATATGTTATTCCTGCCGGGTTTACACATGCCACTGGTCTGGATTTGTCCGGTGTCTTTCTTCATGGAATCAGTCGCAACTGGATTATTCCGTTCGCAATCCTGACAGTGATGAGTGCGTTGTCTATTCCGCAGTTGCGGATAGTCGGGGCCAGACCCATCGTTTTGTTTGTGGCTGGCTCCTTCGCCATAGCTACCTTGCCTGTAGTTCTCGTGTTCCTGGCACAAACGATATGGACCGGGGGAAAAGATCTTTTCATTACACAGGAATACTGGAAGGGGCTTGTTCCGATTGTTGGGGGGTGGATCGGAGGGAGTACCAGTCAGTTGGTGCTCAAGGAACTGGTCGGAACCCCAGAAGCGCTGTTCTTGTCGGTGCTCGTTCTCGACAATATCCTGGTGAACATCTGGACCATACTGATGTTTCAGCTGATCAAGCGTAGCGACCAGCTCAATAAGTGGTTCGGTATTACCGAAGTGATCCCCGATTTTGTGGCGGATGAGATCAAACCCGGAAGTCGAAATCTGGGATCTATCATTGTGACCTCGACCTCAATTGTTCTTGTAACTATTGTAGTTAACTATCTGATAGAGGACTTCTTATGGCGAGTGATCTCACTTAGTATTTTAGGACTCCTGCTGGGCAATTTTATCAGACGCTGGAACCACGCCTTTGTACTTCGAATTGGCGGCATCCTGATTATCCTTATTATGTCAATACTGGGCTTAAGGCTCGATTTCAGCGGTCTGTCCTTGCCTTTTCCGTTTGTTGGTGTAGCGCTTGTGTGGCTTATTGCGCATTATGTGATAATGATGTTGGTAGCCAGAATGATGAAACTTCACATGGCCTGGGTACCCATCGCCAGCATGGCCAATCTGGGTGGTATATCTACTGCTCCGGCCGTGACAGCGGCTTATAATGAGGAGTGGATGCCCCACGCCATCTTATTGGCCATTTTGAGCATGGTTTCGGGCACTGCCTGGGGAATGGTCACCATTTTTCTGTTTAATCTATTCTAGCGTCCATAACCTACTGTAATACATGGCCTTAAATGGGCTTTTCCTTGCCATTGAGAGCAGATTTAAGTATCTTTGCCCGCGGTTTTTGATGCGCGTTTCATTCGCCCTCCCTTACCAAGAAACCCCGGCTATTGATATACGGTGCGTATTTGATGTCTGAGGTGAACTATTGTGCAAACATTTCGTTGTATAAGGGTCTTTAGGGATATGGCAACGCCATCGGATAGAAGTAGAGTAGTAACTATTAATTCATTTATTAATGCGTCAACTTAAGATAACCAAGCAGATAACCAACCGTGAAACCCAATCGCTGGACAAGTATTTGAGCGAAATAGCCAGGATTGATCTGATCACCGCTGATCAGGAGGTAAAGTTGGCTAAGCGCATAAAGGAGGGAGATAGAGTGGCGTTGGAGAAGCTTGTAAATGCGAACCTACGCTTTGTTGTCTCTGTGGCAAAACAGTATCAGAATCACGGACTTACACTGAGTGACCTCATCAACGAGGGCAACCTGGGTCTGATCAAGGCGGCAACCCGTTTCGATGAGACCCGTGGGTTTAAGTTCATCTCGTATGCTGTGTGGTGGATTCGTCAGAGCATATTACAAGCTTTGGCTGAGCAATCGCGTATTGTACGCCTTCCCCTCAACAGGGTGGGCTCATTGAATAAGATCAACAACGCTTTTTCAGAACTGGAGCAGAGGCACCAGCGTGAACCTACAGAGGAGGAGTTGGCAGAAGTAATGGAGATGAGTACGGAAGAAATTCGTACTAACCTGGCCTTCCGTGCCCGTAAAGTTTCTGTGGATGCTCCTTTTGCACAGGGCGATGGAGATGGAACGCTGCTTGATATCATGGAGGATGAATCTGCCGAGGTACCTGATTCGGACCTGATGAGGAATTCATTGAGGACGGAGGTACAAAGAGCGCTTTCCACCCTTAGTGAGCGTGAGTCTCAGGTGATATCGCTCTATTATGGATTGTCAGGTGGCCATGCCATCACACTTGAAGAAATTGCTGACCAATTTGACCTTACCCGTGAGCGAGTTCGCCAAATCAAAGAAAAGGCGACACGTAAACTGAGACAGTCATCACGCAGCAAAGAACTGAAAGCTTATCTCGGATAATATCGGAACGCGGCTCATTGCCGCCCAATACTTTATATCACAAAGGCTCATTTCTAGAATTATTCCTATAATTTTAGAGTGAGCTTTTTCTATTTATGTCGGGACGGTTTCTTCGTAATCTACTACTTGGTAAAGACTTCATAGAATCCCGCTCGGAGTACAAATACGGCATGCTTCGAGGTCAGTTTGGCCTGCTCATCGGAGCGATCTGTTTCACCTACATAATAATTGACTCTTACAATGGGGTGTATGATTTCCTGCCATTCTATTTGCTTGGCATAGGGGTCACGTTCGTTATCGTTTATATGAACCGGCAGCGAAGGACCGTTGCGTCTTCAATGCTGATATTGATTTTTGCCAACATCCTGATTTACTGTTTTGCTGCTATCGATTCTCCCTATAGTGGAGTGTTTCTCTATTTTTGCGCGACAGCCGCTGCGTCTATGGTTTTGTTTGGCGCAACCAAAAGGGCACTTGGGTTCACTTTTGCCTTCATTTCTCTGGCACTTGGACTCATTGCTTTTTTTGTGGATTGGTCTCCGATTCCGAAACCGTATCAGACAGAGTTTCATATTCAGGTCAATTTCATCACCAATTTCATTATCGGATTAGTTACTTGCGCACTGATCGTTCAATTTGCCATCACACGGAACAATGAGTCAGAAAGGACTTTGTTGGCCAACCAGGAAAAGTTGCAGAAGCTGTCAGCAGATCTTCAGGTGAGCCAGGAGCGATTCAGGTTGGCCGTAGAAGGAACACGAGCAGGTATCTATGAGTGGTGGGTGACTAAAAATAATATTTCTGTTTCTGATCGATATAAGCAATTGCTAGGGTACGATGATCCCGATGAGATCGTCATAGACATGAGCTTCTACAGAAATATGGTTCATCCGGAAGACGCGGACAGGGTGGCGCAATATATGCAGGAATGCCTCGCACAGGGTGGTGCCTATCACAATGAATATAGAATCAAACTCAAGAATGGAGATTTCCATTGGTTTCTTGATACTGGCATTGTCAACCATGTTAAAGGTGCACCTCATTATGTAGTGGGCTCCATTATCGACATCAACGACAGGAAGAAAGCCGAACAGGCATTGTTGCAAAAGAACGAAGAGTTGGAGAAAGCCAACACCGAACTGGATCGCTTTGTGTACAGCGCCTCTCATGATATGCGCGCACCGCTGAGTTCCCTGCTTGGCCTCATGGAGATTGTGCGATTGACCAACAAGAACGAGGAACTCGATGAGTACTTCGACCGCATGAGGAAGCGTATTCTTACGATGGAAGGTTTTATTAAGGAAATCACCGACTACTCGCGCAACGCAAGATTGGAGGTGGTCAATGACCAGATCAACCTGTACGACCTTGTGCAGGAGGTGGTGGATTCAGTCGAGTTTCTGGTTCCCGAAAAGAAAGTGAAGCGTTTGGTGAATATACCTCGTGATTATCAAATCACTACAGACAGTGCGCGGCTAAGGGTAATACTAAGCAACCTGATCACCAATTCTATCAAATACAGCGACCCTAAAAAGGATGATAGCTTCTTTCGCATTTCCGTAAATGAAGAAGATCACCATCATGTGATTGTGGTGGAGGACAATGGTATTGGGATAGATGCGCAGTACCTTGCCAGGATTTTTGATATGTTCTTTAGGGCAACGGAGATGTCAGATGGCTCGGGGTTGGGACTGTATATTGTAAAAGAAGTGACACAGAAACTGAACGGTGAAATAAAATTTGAGTCTGTACTGGGGCAGGGCTCTACGTTCACCGTACTGCTGCCAAAATAAATTGGTTGAGATCTTGCCTCAAACGATTGCATCTATTTTCACCCTCAATCGGTGACTGCACTTTATGATTTCTTTACCGGGGGTTCATTACTTAGCTGCTCAGTTTTAGGTAACTTGTTCTCTCTAAATTTTCATTGACGCAATGCAAGGACTATTAATCGATATGGATGGGGTGATCTATGGTGGAGACAAACTCATTCCAGGAGCAGACACTTTTATTTCCAACCTCATCAAGCAAGACATTCCTTTCACCTTTATGACCAACAACA
>DAORAG010000253.1:0-4881 GCA_035344095.1 Cyclobacteriaceae bacterium
CTCATCGATTTCCTTTTATTCAAAGAATCGACTCGTAACAACCCTCTATCGAGTTTGTTACGGGTCCGCTATCAAATTACATCCATTCAAAGAACGTTTTGAGTCTTCTAAAATGTTGATTCTCAGAAGATTCAATCGTGTGCCTCTCTTTTCAAAAAAGAACCAACCCAACTGGTTGGCCTGCACTTCCCCCAAAAGGGAGCGCAAAGGTAACTTTTAGTGGATTATCCGCAAAGGGTGAGTAAAAAAAATCAATAATTATTCCTCCCCTAATTATCCACAAAAAAGCTCCATTTGGCCCCGAAACCGGATGAGGACACCTTCCCTTCGTCCAAAGCTTCGGCAGGGAGGCCCGATCATGTCGGGAGACGCCTAAAACTTAAGATCGGCCTTTCTTAAAGATGGGCACAGTACTGCATGGTTCTCCAAACATAATGCTGGACGCCTGACCGCGAAGGCGATTAGTAGCCTCAACATAAACAGCGACTGGCACTTCTACTTTGCTGCAGCCTTTGATCACAACCTTCGCATCCTTGTAAGCAGACCAATCCACAGTATCGAGTTTCTTTGTGAATAGTGTAGTCTCCAATTGCTCACTTGAACCAAAAATAACTGTGGTCACGAAGGGTTGAAGTGCTGAACTCAAGAGCATATAAGCCCAAGTTGGCACAATTGCATCGGCTGAACATTGAATGCTCACATGCTTGCCTTTGTAAGCAGACCAATCGTGAGACTTGATGAAATCTCTAAACTCCTTCTCCCTTAAGACCAACCCCTGATAAAGTTGATCTTTGATGTCGAGCACCACCCTATCTCCCGGTGTATACAATTCTTCCAGGTCAAAAGTCTTTAGTGCACTATTGGCAACCTTATTTACGATTTCCCCTTCCATGGCTTCTACAACACTATCAATTTGATTTTGGTTTTTTCACAATAAAATCTTTCAGGTAAAACGGTTCAAAACCAGCCAGGTCTTCAAAAGATTGACTTTCGAATTTGGCGAAAGCCAAGCGACCGATATCTACAGCTGACGGAAAAATATCATCAATAAAAACTGCATTCTTGTGTTGGATCACATCTCTACATTTTGCTGCCCCGCTCCCAAAAAAAATAATTTTATTCTCCGATAGTTCAGATTGAAAACTCGATTCATCAATTACTTTCGCCTGTGTTTCCTGAATAACTCTTCCATCTGACAATGCTAAAAGACAGTACACTTCCATTCGTCTGGCATCCAGCATGGGGCACAGCAAATCTCCTTCATCGAAACGATCGGCAACCTGCGACACCATGCTCTCTAATGTATTAACTGCAATGAGAGGAATTGAAAGCGCAAAACAAAGTCCCTTTGCAGACGCCACACCGATACGCAAACCAGTGTAAGACCCGGGACCTGAAGACACAGCTACCGCATTCAATTGCTTCGGAGACACATCGCATCTTTTCAGCACTTCATCGATCATAACCGCCAACCTGGATGAAGCAGATTGAGGAATGTGTAGATGTGAGCTGTCTAACAGTTTAGAACCTTCAAACAATGCAACAGAACAAACTGGTGTGGCCGATTCCAGGCTCAGGATAAGGGCCATTAATTAGAAGACAGTAATGATTTGTATCGATCCTGTTCGTGCAGGAACCTTGCCGCCTCATTCAGCTCGTTGTCATTGCGAAAGGACAACTCAACACGCGCTTTAATAAGTCCGGCATGGAAGGCAATCTCCTCACTCAGCACGCGAGAAATCTCTGGCTTATAACGATTAAGATCTTTTGATCGATTTTGTTCAATTTGTTTCTCCAATGTGGTGAGCTGTGAGACCAACTCATCATATGATCTTTCTTTTTTGGCCACTTCAATCAAGTCATTCATTCTTTCTTCCAGCTCAGACGAGAACGTGAATTTTTTCTCTTTCAGCCACTCGCCAAATTTTTTGTAGTCGTCATCTGAAAGAACAAAACTGTCGTCAATTTTTATGTCAGCATGATTTGCACAATAAACGGTAGCGTAATCGAAAATCAACCCTGACGTTATCAGTTGAATTGTGGCTGGGCTTATTCTTTCCTCGTCCACTTTTACGTCTGGATCAAGACCTCCTCCATCATATACTTTACGGCCGCCTTTTGTTAAAAATTCTGATTTCAAGGAATCCGCCACGCGATCGACTGAACCATCTTCATTGCGATGAGTATAATCAAGTGCCTGAATACAGCGACCACTTGGTATGTAATACTTTGCCGTGGTTACTTTAAGCTGACCATTGTAAGAAAGAGGTCTGGTAGTTTGCACTAATCCTTTTCCAAATGTTCTCTGCCCTACTAAAATCGCGCGGTCGTAATCCTGAAGAGCACCAGCTACGATCTCAGAGGCCGATGCACTTCCTCCGCTGGTTAGTACTGCTAACGGAGTAGTGGTGTCCACTGGATTATTTAGCGACACATAGGTCTTGTTCCAATCTTTGATCTTTCCTTTTGTTGAAACCACCTCCAAACCTTTAGGGATGAAGATGTTCACAATATTCACCGCCTCGTAAAGCAATCCTCCCGGGTTATCTCTTAGGTCAAGTATCAATGCTCGGGCACCTTTACTTTTTAAGTCAACCACAGCAGCCTCCACCTCTTTGGCTGCTCCAGGTGTAAAATCATCCAACTTGATGTAGCCGACATTTTCCTTAACAATGCCACTGTAAACAACATTGCTCAATTTTATTTTTTGCCGCGCGATATTGAATGCGATTGGTTGTTCCTGGCCAGGCCGTCTGATCTCAAGTTTGATTGAAGTATTGGGCTTGCCCTTCAAAAGCGTGCTCACTTGCGAAGTTGTTTTGCCTTCCACATTAATACCGTCCACTTGTATTATTTCATCACCCACACGAAGCCCAGCCTTATTCGCTGGAAAGCCCAGGTAAGGATTGGTGATGACAATTTTGTTGTTAATGTTTCCTATAAGGGCACCGATACCAGCGTACTGGCCGGTAGTTTGAATACTAAAATCCTCCGCATCCTCCTCAGCGATGTAGTCGGTATAGGGATCCAATGATTCCAACATCCCGGAAATGCCTTTGTCGACTAAATCTTTTGGATCGATTTCATCCACGTAATAGGCATTGACTTCTTTAAAAAGAGTGGCAAAAATGTCGAGGCTCTTTGCAATGTCGAAGTACTTTTCTGACGGAGTGGTAAATGAAAAGCCAACCGCTATTGCTATGACTATTGCAAAGGCTAAAAATCCCCTTCTTAGTTTCATTGGATCGTCTTTTAGATCATGATCAGAGAGTCATGTGCGGAAACACCTAAAATCTCATTAGTAAATATACGAAACAACGGTTTTTTTGGTCATTCATTTCGCCCTGATGGCGGAATTGAGTTCAATTTCTCGATCGCACGACTGACAGCAATCTCTATTTTGCCGTAATCTGATATTTCGCGGGCTGTGTAGATGAGACCAATCATCCACTTTTGAGTATTGTCGAGATTCGATTTATTGAGCCGATAGGCCTCTCGCATCTTTCTTTTCAGCTTATTCCTGTCGACTGCCTTCTTGAACGTGCGCGAAGGAACGGAAAACAGAACCTGGTGGCTTTCACCACCCGTGTTTGGGGAGTAAAGAATCCGTATCGGGTATAAATTAAAAGAGGAACCCTTATCGAAGAGTTCCTTTATCTGCTTTTCCTTTTTGAGTCTTTCGCTTTTGTGAAAGGAGAACTGCCCCATGAGGCCAAATTTATTAAAACCTCAAGGCAATGCTCTGAGGCGGAAATTAGTGTTTCAGCGTCTTTTCGTCAGAAACAGTCAATTTCTTGCGTCCTGCCCTTCTGCGAGATGCCAGCACCCTACGACCATTGGCGGTAGCCATTCTTTCGCGGAATCCGTGCTTATTCTTTCTCTTTCTTTTCGATGGCTGGTAAGTCCTTTTCATGCGCTTACAATTGTTTTTTTATGGTCACATGGAATCGCCAGGGCTATCAAACATCAGGATGTTGGTATCCTAATGGCGATTTCATTGTATTTGCTCTTTACCTAGTTAACAAAGGGCTGCAAAGATGCTACTATTTTCAATAAATCCAAAGGGCAGAAAAACCAATAATTAGGGACCACGTCCATGAAATCACTTAAAAACAGAGCTTTCCAGCTTGGGGTTTACCTCTGCCTCCACCAATTCGAAAGTGAGACTCATGGGCCCTTGTTGCTGGACTAATCTGCTGGCGAACTTAATTCCATCCACCTCTTTATACCCATCGATGGTGAGCGGAAAGCGCTTCGGGCCGTCTGGTGTGGATATCTCATTTTCAGTTCTCAGTTTCAGCCCAGTTTCCACATCATAGTAGTCAATTTTCTTTGTCCCTTTCGGGAAATTGACCTCTACGACATACACATCCTTCCCTTCAAGTTCATCGAAGGTGATCAAAAATGGCTTAACTTTTTCAAGATGCAGGTCTGGGAATATCTCGCTTTCATATTTAATCCGCTCCTTTTCACTTTCGTCAACTTCTTGTTTGTTACCCATCACAATCATCGAAACATCGTCTCCGGTTCTCAGTACTTTTTGAAAAATAAAGTCACCTCCATTTGAGATTTCCATCAATGACTTGCCCGGTGATTTGTAGATTTTCATAAACAGGTCCTGACCCATGGCGCTGGCTTTGTAGGTCAATTTTACTGTCTGCACTTTTTCTATTTTTTGTCGTCCTCCAAGAGCAGAAAGATATTTATCTATAACTCTTTCAGCGGTTAAACCCGGGGGCAAAGCTTTGAGCTCCTTAGGCTCATATTCGTTGCCATTTATGTCATAATATTTCACCTCGCCAAACTGCTTCAGCTTTTCAGCTACGTCACTGCCCTTGCCTACCACCTCAATGTAGGCATGATCGGGTTGCACGTACTTGG
>DAORAG010000254.1:0-4880 GCA_035344095.1 Cyclobacteriaceae bacterium
GCCCGTTTCTTCCTTGCGAAAGTGAAGTTGCAGTCAAACGTTTACTTTGGCTCTTATGCAGCTGGTGTCCTGCAAGATGTGGTGGACCTTGTTGATCAGATTGAGGCAGACGGTTACTCATTGGTTGGTGGAGACTATTTCGATCTGTTCGTTGGCCCTACTTTTACCAATACTGATGTGATCTGGAATGTTCAGGCAGGTGTTGGAAACAGAATGTGGAATGGTCTTCACTATAATCAGCCAGCGAAACCAGGTCAAGGAAATGATGGTGGTGGCTGGAACGGCTTTACTACGCTTGCTGAGTTTTATGACAAGTTTGAGGGCGACCCTAACAGCAATGTTTTGGGAGGCGGTCAAGAGGAAAGACGTGGATTTACTCAAACTGCTGCATCGACCAACGCGGATAACTTTGGCTTTGGCTTTGGTTTCCAAATCGGCCAGATGTATAGCTTTAGCGGAGGTTCAGCAAAGGCTTTGACTGATAGAGGTGGTGCTCCATTGGTATTCACCAGGGAGGTTCCAGGGCTTGTTGGTAACAACGAGAGAACTGGTATCAGGGTACTGAAGTGGTCTCCAGCAAATGGTGCATTCACTGAAGGTCTTGTAATGGCCAGGTTTGCAGACGCCCACCTGATGCGTGCTGAAGCAAAGTTGAGACTTGGTCAAACAGGTGATGCTTTGGCAGAGGTGAACGAATTGAGAGCACTCAGAGCAAATACACCCGCACTTACATCTCTCGATGAAGCTGAGATGCTTGATGAGAGAGGAAGAGAGTTGTATTTGGAAGGTTGGAGAAGGCACGACCTGATTCGTTTTGGCGTGTTTAGAAATGCTTGGCAGTTCAAGGAAGCGGGAGATGGACACAGTGATGTGTTTCCTATTCCTGCAAGCGCACTGCTTTCAAATCCCGGCCTGGTACAGAACGAAGGTTACTAGTTTGTTTAATAAGTATCTAAAAAAGAGGGCTTTTGCCCTCTTTTTTTTATATATCCTGCTTTAATTTGTTGAACAAAATTCTGATCGATCTGCGGATAAGTTGGATTGCGTTAACGAGCGGTAAGAGACGATCATTTGTATGAACTTTAATCTTTTCCGGTATTTTATTTTCTTAGGCCTGGCCATGGCGGTCTCTGCCTGTAATGAGGCACCCAAGAGGTTTCAGGCCTTGAAACCGAGCGAATCTGGAGTTGATTTTGTAAATGAACTCAAGCCAACAGAAGATCTTAATATTCTCACCTATCTATACTACTACAATGGAGCCGGGGTAGCGGTGGCCGACTATAACCAAGATGGCTTAAGCGATCTTTATTTCACCAGTAACCAAGGGCCCGATAAACTCTACCTCAATCAGGGCAACTTAAAGTTCAAAGATGTGACAGTCGCAGCAGGGATTGAGAATGCATCTGGCTGGACGACCGGAGTGACTCATGTTGATATTAACGGTGATGGCCTTCTTGACATATATGTGTGCAAAGTGGGCAAGTACAAGACCATCGCGGGATATAATCTGTTGTTTGTTAATCAGGGAAATAATGCAGATGGTATCCCGGTATTCAAAGAATCAGCGGCTAACTATGGACTTGACCTCGTTGCATTCTCTACGCAGGCAGCGTTTTTTGATTATGACCTTGATGGTGATTTAGACCTGTACCTAATGTCCCATTCGGTGCATCCTAATCATTCCTATGGAAAAGGAAGCACGCGCCACAATGTTGATTCACTGGCAGGCGACCGCCTTTTTGAGAATGTGGAAGGTTCGTTTGTAAATGTGTCAGAATATGCTGGGATTTTCCAGGCTAAAATTGGTTATGGTCTTGGTTTGTCTATCGGTGACTTGAATCAGGATGGCTACCCGGACATCTATGTGGGCAACGATTTTTTTGAGAATGACTATCTGTACCAAAACAATGGCGACAAGACCTTCACCGAACTAAACTCGACTGACTTGAAGGTACTGGGACACACTACCCACTACTCAATGGGCAACAGCATTGTCGATATTAACAACGATGGACGTTCGGACATCATGAGCCTCGATATGTTGCCTGAGGATTTGAAGACATTGAAGTCATCAGGGGTGGAGGATGAATATCCTATTTATAATACCTTTCTCGAAAACGGATACGCCCCGCAGTACATGCAAAACACATTGCATCTCAATAGAGGCAATGGCATTTATAGCGAGGTGGGATTTCAATCAGGTATAGCTGCCACCGAATGGTCGTGGGGGATTTTAGCTGCCGACTATGATCTTGATGGATTCAAAGATATCTATATAACAAACGGGATTCTGGGTGCCACGAATGATATGGACTATATAAATTTCGTCTCTCAGGATTTGATTCAACAATCGATTGGGCAGAATTTCCAGGGACAGTCACTTGACTTCGCAAAATACATACCCGAGAAACGAGTCAGGAATTACATGTTTCAAAATGTTGGTGGCACGGCTTTTAAAGAGGTATCAGGTGACTGGTTTGATGCCATGCCATCTTTAAGCAATGGTGGGGCCTATGCGGATCTTGATAACGATGGAGATCTGGATATTGTGGTAAACAATGTAAATGAAGCAGCATTTGTATTTCAAAATCTATCCAGGGAGCAGGATGATGTAAACTATTTAACGGTCGGGTTTAAAGGAGGTAGAGAAAATGTCTTTGGCATTGGTGCCAAGGTCGAAGTTTTCGCAAAAGATCTGTATGTCTTCGAAGAGAATTTTCCTGTAAAGTCGTATCTCTCTGCTATTCCTAATGAAATGGTTATTGGTTTGGGCAGAAGCAACGTGATTGATTCAATCAAAGTGACTTGGCCAGGTGGCAGGCAACAGATTGTGAGAAACATTAATGGAAATCAAAAAATACATTTTGACTTTAGCAAAGCCGAATTACCTTCTACTCTGGAGATAAACCGGAAGGCAAATCAGTTTATCAGCAATGCAGACGTTAGCCTCGAGTTTAAGCATCGTGAAGAGAGTACACTTGATTTCGATCGTAATCCCTTGGTGCCTTTTGCTTTAAGTAATGAAGGTCCTGGCATTTCGATTGGTGACATTAATGGTGATTCACTGGATGATATTTTTGTCAGTGGTGCCAAATTGCAACCGAGCCAACTTTTCATTCAATCCAGGGATGGTACTTTTATTAACACCCAGCCAGAGGTGTGGGAGTCTGCTGCTTTGAGTGAGGATGTGGATCATGTTTTTTTCGATGCTGACAATGATTCGGACCTTGATTTATTGGTTGTATCCGGAGGTAATGAGTTTGTAAATGGAGAGCCACTGAAACCGAGGCTTTACATTAACAATGCAGGACAATTTCGTTACGTCAAAGAAGAGTTTACAGACATAGCGATCAATGCATCGGTCGTGAAAGTTTTTGATTTTGACAAAGATGGTGATAAAGATGTTGTTATTGGATCCAACGCGTTGCCGAGAGAGTTTGGCGCGGACGCAAGAAATTTCATTTTTACAAATGATGGCAGAGGTCGATTTACTGACGTCACAGAATCTGTAGGATTTGCGTTTAGAGATGCTGGGTTGATCACCGCCCTCGAGATTGCGGATCTTGATGGCAATGGTTACGATGATATTATTGCGGTGGGTACCTGGATGCCAATTACAGTGTTCATGAATAATGGTTCAACGGTATCGTCAAGAACTATTCCAAACTCAGAAGGATGGTGGAACTGTGTTGTTGCAGAGGACTTTGATAAAGACGGGGACATTGATCTAATTGCCGGAAACTGGGGGAATAACTCTCGTCTAAAAGCATCTGATAATCAGCCTATTACACTATACAGAGATGACTTTGACGGCAACGGAAACACTGAAACACTCATTACTTATTACTACCGTGGACAACAAACTTTCCTGTCGTCAATGGACGGTCTGGCGAAACAGATGCCGTTCATAAGGAAGAAGTATTTGAGCTATCATGACTTTGCCAATGCTTCTGTGGATGAAGTGATTGGTGCTGATAAACTTTCTAAAGCCATGCAGAAGCAGACGAAAACATTGCTGACTACCTATTTTAGAAATGAAGGTGATGGTAATTTCAAACCAATTGAACTACCTCCAGCAGCACAACAGTCCACCGTCAATGCCATTGCAATAGATGACTTCAACCACGATGGCTATCACGATATACTTTTAGTGGGAAATAATTATGAAATAAGTACGCAACTCGGCCGGTTAGATGCTTCTCACGGAGTGCTCTTGCTTAATGACAGAAGCGGTTTTTTTGTTGAAGATAAAGAGCAAAGTTTTAACGTGGCTGGTGCTGCTCGAAATGTGAAAAAGATTAAAATAAAAGGTGGTGACTACTACGTAGTTGCGATGAATAACGATAAGCCCATTTTTTTGAAAAAAGAAGAGAAACAATGAGGACTTTAAGAAACTTGATTTGTGTTGGCCTGACGATTACGGCTATTTCTTGTAGTGAAAATAGTTCCAAGGAGAACGAGCCTACCTTGTTTGTGAGGAGAACCTCTTCCGAGACGGGTATTACCTTCGTCAATGAAGTCGAGAACCAAAAGAATTTCAACATCTTCAAATACAGAAATTTTTATAATGGTGGAGGTGTTGCGATTGGAGACATCAATAACGATGGACTCCCTGATATTTTCTTCACCGCTAACATGAAAGAGAATCACCTCTATCTGAATAAAGGGGATTTCAAATTTGAAGACATAACGGAGAAAGCTGGCGTTGCAGGAAGCAAACCCTGGGACACGGGTGTGCTGATGGTTGATGTGAACAATGATGGATACCTTGACATTTATGTGAGCAATGCCGGAAACATGGAAGGCAATAACCATGACAATGATTTATATATCAATAATGGAGATCTGACCTTTACTGAGAGGGCAAAAGAATATAATCT
>DAORAG010000255.1:0-4864 GCA_035344095.1 Cyclobacteriaceae bacterium
CATCATCCAAGCCGTCCAACAGCTGGTTATTTTCGATTGATGAATCAAGGAATTTTTTGTCTTTGAATGGAAGGCGCTCTGCTATGGTCTCGTATGCCTTCTTATCCTTGTTGTAAATTACCCAGGCTGCTGTCTCTTGCAGGAGTTTGTCCTGGTTGAACATTTGAGCAATCAAGCCACGGCTAATTCTGAAGTCTTTGATATAGGCGGATGCATGAACTGCGCACAACTTAGACCACCGGTTGTTGAAGTTAAAATCTCTATTGAGAATGTAGTTGATTACCTGCACCGGGTTGTAGCTCTCACGCGGAAAATATATCTGCAGTTTCTCCAGTTTAGAGATAGTTGAGTCATCATCGAGCAGAGGAATTAATTTTGGTTTGAGGTCCGGATCAACGAACAGGTCCAAAAGTTCAAGCGCATAGGCTGTTCCGTCTGATGAGTCTGACTCGATATTTTCCTTTACCAGTTGAACAGACTGCGGGTCGTAGAGGAGTGAGAGCAGTAGTGTGATCTGATCGTAGTTATCTCTGATCTCCTCTCTCAATGCTTGTCTCAAAAATTTGAAGTGTTCCTCTTCTGGAAGCTCCTCAAGCGCAGCGAGGTTCCACAACGTTTTGCTCATCTCAATGTCCAGGAGGTCTTTAACAATAGTGACCTCACGCCCTGAGGCCTGATAATTCATGAACCGCAGTGAGTAGAGTATTTGTTTTACAATTCGCTTGTCAGGATAGTCTGCTTTTTGCCACAGCATTGCCGTTCCTTTTGGTCCGCCAATGTGACCTATGATCTGGACGATTTTTAACATCACAAGGTCGGTCTGCCCTGACTTGTGAAAAGCAGTTTCAAGAGTTTCAAGCGCATCCTCACCAGCCTCTTTCAAAGCTGAAGCTGCCTGATGCGCATAGGCTGGAGATGACAGCAGTTCAATAAGCACACTCCACGTTTCAGGTCTCTTTACTTTTCGTGCTGTAAGCAAGGCCTCTTCACGTACCCTCGGATCAGCATCTCTCAAGAGTTCAAGCAAAATGAAAATGGTTTTTTGACTTACCATTTTTCTCAACAACTTGGCGGCCAGCATCCGATCATTCTGTTTGATCGACTTGCTAAGCTTCATCAACCTATCGGCTGAAATTGAAAGCAGATCACTGTCTTCCGATTCGCCAGCAGCTTGCCGCGCTAATCCTTTTATCTCGCTATTGAAATCCTGACCAATACCCAGTTCCTGAATTTTCTCCTTGGCGAATTGTCTCACCTTCTTAAGGTCACTGTCAGCCAATGTCATAATCGAACTTTCGAAGAGGGCAGGCTCCAGTTTTTCCATTAGCCTCAGGCCGTAGATTACTTTGTCCTCTGCTGTTCCGTTTACTTCTCTGGAGAGCACACTATCCATTGTATATTCCTTAACCAGGTGCTTTTCAGCTTCGGTTTTATTGGTGGCAAGTGAACTCTGGAGCGTATCACGGTAGCCCTTGTACATTCTATTTGTCACCCAGTACCAAGCCAGGAGCACTGGGATGGTAAACAGTGTCACGGAGAGGAGATTAAATATGTCAAACGAGTTGATCAACACGATCAAACCCCCTGCGATGGTGCTACCCAAACCAATTACAATTCCTTCAATTTTGGTCTGCGCATCTATTTTTATCGACTTGTCTATGGGTACGTAGTAGAACTTGAATGTGGGATCATCAATGGCATCCTTCATTGAGTTAATGAAGAGCTTGCTCATCGCAATCATGATAAAGAAGAAGATTACCGAATTGCCAGCGGATGGATCGTAGCCGAAAGTAAGACCTAGGGTAAACGCAGCCCCCGTGAAAATCAAAAGCAGAAGTGGATTAATCAACAGCGAAACACGGAGGCCGTAGTCCTGATTGATTTTATCAGTTACGAACGTTGTGAAAAGGAAGCTGAAAATTACAATAGTACCCTCGAACAAACTGAGGAACGTTGGCAGGTATTCAGGATTTGCCTGATATTGATTGGTAACCGCGTTAAAGAAGGAGTAGTCAACGAATCGCAGGCCGACCATCGAGACTATAATGAAGAGGGACATGGCTACGATGTACCGGTTGCCAAGGAATTGTTTGAAAGACAGTTTCTTGTTGTCGGATTCTTTCATTACCACTACCGCATCCTTTCCAAGATACTTGCTGGCCAAAACAAGGTAAAGCACCAGATAGCCAACAATGCTGAACAAGCCGATGGTAAATAGTGTTGTTGTCTCCAGGCCAAACTGGATAAGGATTGGAATGGTGAAAAAGGCCAGAATTGATGCAATGTCCATGCCCACGTCCACGCTACCGATCACCCGCTTCACCTGCTTCAGGGAGAAAAGGCGGTTGAACGTACCCCAGAACACCAGGAGGGAGATAAAGGTGAAAGGCAGAATCTGGGTAAAACCGAAATAGTAGAGGAGGTTTTCATCCTCAATCCAATTGTCTCCGAATTCAATAAAGGCGGTTAATCCCAAGATCACAATAAGACTCCCGGTAGCCAGAATGCTAAATCTGATGCGGCCCTGAAAGAAGTTGTAGATACCTGTGGCAACGATGGCGAAGGCCCCTGATACTACAAGGGCAATCGGAAGGTCCTCAGTTTCACTGAAATACGTCAGGAATAGGGTCTGCGAGGCCACGGTTACCGTTGCCAGGAACAGTCCCATAAAAAAGCTGATGGCCAGAAGCAAGAATACTCTTCCCGATTCTTCTGGTTCTACATCGAGCATCCTGAGGATACGTGATTTCATAGGTGAAGTCTTCTGAACTTATAAATTTGAAAAGAATCAATGAGATTTCCTATTAGCCCGATCGGGCAAATTCACTTCTATTACTATTTGGTTAATAGAAGATTACATCTTTTGCATAAAGCAATGGTGTAATAAAAATTCGCTAAAGATTTGGCAAGAAATAGGTTGGTGAAAATCCTGACTAGTCTGGCAGCAATAGGGAACTGTCTCCGTAACTGAGGAATCTGTAATTGTTGCTGAGTGCGACCTTATAGATATTTTTCCAACGATCGCCCACCAGGGCAGCCACCAATAACATGAGTGTTGACCCAGGCTGATGGAAATTAGTGATCAATCCGTCACAAACCCTGAATTGGTAGCCGGGAACAATATAAATCGATGTGGATCCGACCAATTGATCATCAGTTAGGATCTCAAGAACGACTGCCAAAGCTTCCTGTCTTGAAGGTAGGCTTTCATTGCCAAACTGATAGGGCGCATGCTGAGTGATGGTGAAATCATGCGATCCTCCATTAAGCATTTTCACCCCATACCAGTAAAGGCTCTCCAGTGTTCTCACCGCGGTAGTACCAACAGCTACGTTTGATCTGTTGTTGCCCACCAGCTTTTCCAACGTAGAACGGTTGATCACCATTTGTTCGGAGTGCATCAGATGCTCAAGTGCATTTTTGCTTTTTATTGGTGCAAATGTCCCAGCGCTGACGTGAAGTGTAAGGAAGTCGACCTCGACATTTTTTTTCCTCAGGTTGGCCATTACTTCTTCGGTAAAGTGCAGCCCGGCAGTGGGGGCGGCTACGGCACCTTCAAATCTTGAGTAAACAGTTTGATATCTGCTGGAGTCGGAAGCCTCGGCCTGGCGATTGAGGTAAGGCGGTAAAGGTGTACTCCCCACAGCGCTGACCACCTCCGCGAAAGAGAGGCTACCCGGTGTCCACTCAAATTTGACGAGCCCTTTTGCGTGATCGACCAGATTGGCGTTAAGCACAACCTCATTGACAGCGAGCGTCAGGGTTGTACCCTTGGTCCATCTTTTTAGGTTACCGATCATGCACTCCCATTCCGCTGACGCCTGGGCTTGCATTGCTATCGCGAGGGGCATCCTTTTATCGCCCGGGTTAAGCAAGAATACTTCAATGGCCGCACCAGTTTCTTTTACAAATTGGATTCGGGCAGGAATGACCTTGGTATCGTTGAAAAAAAGACGAGAATTGGGCGGGAGCAGGTCAGGTAACTCAAAAAAATGCCGGTGTTGGATCTTGCCCGCCTGGAATACCAGGAGTTTGGATTGATCACGTTGCGGCAGGGGGAATTGAGCTATCCTGTCTTCGGGTAGATCGTAAATAAAATCGTCAGTCCTGATTTCCTTCATATTTCAAATGCCGCCAAAGTTAAGGTCAACATGGGAGGAACTTTGTATTTCAGGCCGAAGGAATTCATATTAGCGATATGGCGATCCAGGCTTCATTCAAAAAAAGCACGTTCCACTTCAATTTCAGGGCAAAAACCTCGCGGGGAACCATGTCAGAGAAGGATTCCTGGTTTATTATCCTCGAGGACTCCAAATCCCTAGGTGTCATAGGAATTGGTGAGGCCGGACCGCTGCCAGGGTTGAGCCCTGAATTGGATGGAGACTTCGAAAAAAGGGTTGAGGATGCTGTTCAAGGATTTAATGAGGCGAATATCAGTATTGATCAAATCCCCGTGTCGCTCGACAAAATAGCGAAGTGGATTTCGTCTGTGATAATGGACCTTGACTCAGCATCATCGTTACTGTTCGCATTCGAGACAGCGTTACTGGATTTAAAGCTTGGAGGAGAGCGGTTAATATTTAGTAATGAGTTCCAAAGGGGAAAATCAATTGACATCAATGGGCTGATTTGGATGGGAGGAATGGATCAGATGCTCCAGCAAATTGAGATCAAAATTCAGGAGGGATTCAACTGCCTGAAGCTGAAAGTAGGTGGGATCGATTTTGAAAGGGAATGCGATATTCTGCAATACGTGAGAAGAAAATATTTTAAGCAGGATATACAGCTCAGGTTAGATGCCAATGGTGTGCTAAAGCCTGATGAAGCGCTGTATAAGCTTCACGAACTTTCAAAATTTAAGATT
>DAORAG010000256.1:0-4837 GCA_035344095.1 Cyclobacteriaceae bacterium
AAGGTTTCGGTGCAACATGGGTTATCTGGATGTTAATTAGAAAGATACATTTAATTCATAGCCTTTTACAGCATCTTATGCATATCCAGTGCAGTTGTCGGGCGCCAAAAGCCCGGTAGAATCGATAGAAACTGGCCGTCAAATTAAAGTTACCCTCCTATATACTTAGTTTTCAGGCATTTGCCTAAATTCCCTGCATATACCGTTCGGTGTGAAGCTTAAATTGTACCAGATTTTCTTTGCACTACTGGCGTTGCATTCCTGTAACGAAGAGGCAATTAATATCACCTGCGCTGACCCCCTTGGTTCCGATGCCAAGGCCCTCAAGGACAAACAGTTTACCTGTTTTCAGGAAGACATTAATGGCTGCTTTTGGTTTCACCTGGATGTTACACCGCCAACATTACAATCAGTTTATGTCGAGGGTCATAGTATTGCCAAAATCAAGGACATAGGGGAGGTGAAGTGTCTTGGAGACATAACTGAAAAACCTACTGATGGATGGGTTTATGTAGTCAATGCCCAACTTGGTCATGGCTATGTTGTGCTGATGGAAGATGGCACGATGGGCAGGCTATTTATCGACTCATGGGCCAGATCGGGTAACCAGATTGTAGAAGTATATGTAACCCGGCAATATGCGTTTTGACAAACGACTGCTAACATCGCTTTGGGTTGTGATGATGCTTTGCACATCTGGCCTAACGTCCTGCTACGGCCAGTCCAAATTGTATGCCTATGGCGGACTTTCCAACGTCTTCGGCACCGGCACAAACATTATTATCGGCTCTGACTTTTCATTTAAGTTCAACTATCTATCAGCCGACCTTGAATACGAAAGGCGAGTTATTGGGTCGTTCAGTTTTCTTACCGGAGCGTCCGTGTTTCAGGCGGGATACAACGCTACCGATGGTACGTTCAGTTCTACCAGCGAGTTCAAAGCCACCTACATTGCGATACCGCTGATGGCACGATGGAATGTGGGAAACAAAAATTTCTACTACCTCGATTTCGGATTCGACCCGTACTACCTGGCCAAGGCGCATTTATCGGAGAGCTTACAAAACATCAATGGACTGACTACAACTGTATCGGGGGATATTGAAAAGTACTCCAACCGTTTTTACTATGCTGCCAAATTCCAGTTTGTCTTCTTAGTTAATCGTTTCAGCTTTGGTATCTACTTGATTTTGCCTGCTAAAGGCCAATCCACACTGAAGAATCTGGAGAATAACTGGGGACTGAACAGTCAGCAATCAACATACTTACTGTCCAACGGATTTTCTGATTATCGTATCACTGGCTTAAAAGTTGGATTCAGAATAAAATGAAAGCCTGGATTCTGATTTTGATTTCTCTTCTTTCGACCAGCACATCATGGTCTCAAAAATCTTTACGTCCTGCCAAGGTTATGAAGGAGATCAAAAAAATCAATCGCGTCCACGATCCACAAAAGGCGATCGATGACATTGAAGAGTTGATCCCTCAAATTTCATCGGCCCAGTGGCGAATGAAGAATTTCAAGACTTACCTTTTGCTGCGTCAATCCGACTTGTATGTGCGTATTGGTGATTATCAAAAAGCCGAAACTCGTCTTACCGAAATGGTAAGTGAGCTGTCCAGCCAGGATCTCAATTGGGTTAGGGCTATGCTTCCATTTTTTGAAGGGACAGTGTTTGACAGCTACGACCGCCTGGGATACCTGTACCTGACCACCGGAAACCTAAAAAAGGCAGAGCAGATATTTCTTGATTCAAAAGCCAAACGGGAGCAAGTTTTCCCCAAGCGCAGTGTTCACCGTATTCCACCACTAGTAGGACTGGGGTCACTTTATTTCAGGAGAAATGAATTGGACAAAACCTATGAGGCATTCAATAATGCAGAGCGACAGCTCGCCCGCGCCACCAGCACGATGTACGACTATGATAATATAAGCCGTCTCTACCTCAGCGACCAGGTAGAAATTTGTTTGCAGCAGGGTAGAAGCGAGGAAGCGTGGGACTACATCAATAAATTATCTCTTGCTTCCTCAGGTGTGGCAAAATTTGGCAACAGGATTGGAAGTCGGTTGGAAATTGCACGGATATTTGAGTTGAAAGCCCGCTATTATCTGCTGCAAGGTGACTTCGACAAGGCTCAGGATTACCTAAATCAGGCCAATCACTTTTACTCAGCCAAGATTGCGTCTTCGGATATCAAGTTCAAACTGCTCAAAACCCAGGCACTGGTTTATTGGTTTCGCGGGGAGACAGACAAATCCAACCAAGCCTTTGTAGAACTTACCAGGGCCTACAGGAATCACATTGATGTCAACTTCATATCCATGAGTGAATATGAGAAAGAACAATTCTACAACACACTTAAGAATGACTTCAATCTTTTCAACGCCTATGCGTTGCAACAGCAGGATGCCAACCCTTCGCCCTTGTTTGAGGAAATGCTGAACAACACCCTTAACACCAAAGCGCTTTTGCTTAATGAGAGCAACAAAATAAAGAACGGCATCTTGCAGGGTGGCGATGCAGTGCTTATTTCTAAACTAAAGGAATGGGAGGAAGCGAAAGCCCAACTCTCTTCTTTCTACTTTGACAAAAATGCTATTTCCAGAATTGATTCACTGGAGAAACGGGTGGAGCAGTTGGAAAAAGAAATCAACAGCCAATCCTCACTTTTCACCAGTAAAGATAATCCGGTAGACTGGAAGCAAGTGCAGGCTACTCTGCAGAAACAGGAAGCCGCCATCGAGATCGTGAGAATCAATACTGTGAAGAAAGGAGATAAGATGCTCTATGGAAAAAACAGCGGCCTGACAGAGTCGGCCGTGTACCTGGCATTGATCACAAAACCAAGCCTCGCGACTCCTGAGTATGTGTTGTTTCAGGATGGCAATCAACTGGAAACACGTTATCTGTCCTTCTATCGCAACACCATTATGGCAAGGGGAGAGGACAAGGCGAGTTACGATGTCTTTTGGCGTCCTTTAAGGCCGCACCTGCAGGGAATTAACAAAGTATATTTTTCTCCCGATGGCGCCTTTAACCAACTCAATCTTAATACACTGATGAACCCGGTTACAGGGGACTACCTTATCGATGAATTGGAGTTGGTGTGTGTCACTAATACTGCAGACCTTCTTCGCAAAGAAGACCACGGCCAACAAACTCCGAATGCCGTGCTGGTGGGAAGACCATCTTACGATTTCAACGCGAGTGTGACCAACATTCTTCCCGAGACATATGGAACGCGATATGTGATGACGGAAGAGTTGGCAAGCTTTAGGGAACAGGAGTTTGCAGACTTGCCGGGCACCGAAGAGGAGATCAACCGAATTGAAAAAACGCTCACCGCTAGAGACATCGCTGTTACGAAACTCAAAGGTGACCAGGCGAGAGAGGAGAACGTGAAGTCGGTGAACAGCCCTGGCATACTCCATATTGCTACGCACGGCTTTTTTGTGGACGATGCAGCTAGCGCAGTTAATCCGATGATCCGTTCTGGTTTGGTCTTGGCAGGTGTTAAGAATCAGGATCAACAGCAGAATGTGGATGGCATTCTAACCGCTTATGAAGCAACCAACCTGAATCTCGACAAAACCAGTTTGGTGGTGCTATCGGCTTGTGACACAGGTTTGGGTGAAATACGAAATGGAGAAGGGGTGTATGGATTGCAACGCGCCATCATTGTGGCGGGAGCCAATAATCTTTTGATGTCGTTGTGGAAGGTGGATGATGAAGCAACGGCTTCCTTAATGATAGAGTTATATCGCACGTGGCAACATGGTCATAATCAGGAAGCATTTAGAACTGCGCAGTTGGCGATGCGCAAGAAATATCCTGAGCCTTATTATTGGGGGGCTTTTATCATGCTGGGAAAATGAAGGAAAGAATTCTATTCATATTGCTGAGTTCGCTAAGCATCTCATGGGTGAATGCGCAGATCAATGTTGTGCCTTTTGCAGGAATGAATTCAACCAAGATGTATCAATCCTATGGATTCGAGAAGGGCGGAGCTTATGGGATAGCAGGAGTCGAGTTTGAATTGAGAAAGAAACCCACTGCCCATAAAGCATTGTATATGACGCTGGTAACGGGTGTCAGCTATTTAAGCAATGGATATTATCGATCAGAGAATTTCGCGTACACAGCGTTGTCTTTCTACACGGCCAGCGTTACGGATCGCAAGATGGAATATGTGCAGGTTCCCGTTATTCTTCGGGTTAACTGGCAGCCATTTCCGTTGGTTGAAGACTGGAAGGTTTATTTTGGGGCTGGCTTGAGCAATAATTTTCTGATGGAGGCCACACTTCATGAGCAATACACCTCGGTGTTCGTTAACAGCGATCTATTTGCGCCACCGACTACCGAGCAGTACGAAGACACCCGTGATGTCAAAGACTTAGGCGTGAAGCGAAGTCTTTTCAGTCGTTATGAATTCGGGATGATTTACAAGCGCGTTCAGCTGTCCGTTCGTTTTAGTGCTTCGATTACGGATCTCTATTACAAGGGGCTCGAAACTTCATGGGCTGTGCCAGCAGAACATTCGGAGTATCTGAAGGCCAAAGACGACAAAGGGAAAATCACTGAAAAGTATTCAGAGGTGGTGGTGGGGATCAGGTTATTCAAATGACTGTAAGCTGAGAGGTGGGCTAAAGTTCCTACATTTCAATTTAACATAATATAAATTATACAATAAAGTAGGATGTTGCAATCTGGGGCCTGGGTAGCTGATTTGTAAGCCATACGGCCGTACGGTATGGTCTACAAACAAAAAACCCCGACTTCATCATCAGCCGGGGTTTTAAGGGATTACTTGCTTTGTCATCTTACTTTACGTTTGG
>DAORAG010000257.1:0-4833 GCA_035344095.1 Cyclobacteriaceae bacterium
TTCGCGGTTGGTATCGGTTACCCTTTTGTGAGGATCAAGGTTATCTGTCGCCTCCACCGAGAGCAGCGATTCAAGGCTGGCAACAATTGCAATCGTGATCCCCACCACCCAGATTTGCGAACTTGTGATGAAGCTAAAATCCGGAGATCGAAATTGCCCAAGAAACTGGTTCAGGTTATCCGCCATGGGAACGCTCACGAGATGTTTCTGTTCGATCGCAAGCTCCGGGAACATATCACTCATTATGACCTGATAGACAATACCAATCATTACGGCAACAAGAGGACCCTGTATCAACTTGAAAAACTGGTGCTTCTTGGAAAGCACCATGTCCCACACCAGCAGGATAGCCAAAGAAATCAGGGAGACGAATATAGCTCCGGGAGACACTGAATCGAGCATGGCAACCAATTCGGTGAATGTGTTCTCACCATCGGCCTGCAGAAAAGAAAGATCACCTTCATAGTCGGCATCATAACCAAAGGCATGCGGTATTTGCTTAAGAATAATGATGACACCTATGGCTGTAAGCATGCCTTTGATGACAGAGGACGGAAAATAATATCCAATTATCCCTGCCTTCAAGACACCTAAAATGATTTGAAAAACCCCTGCGATCACCACTGCAAGCAGAAAAGCCTCGAAAGTGCCAAGCTGCTCGATAGCACTGAGCACAATCACGGTCAGGCCAGCAGCGGGACCACTGACTCCGAGTGATGAATTGCTGAGCAGGCCAACAACGATACCACCTACTACACCCGCTATGATACCCGAAAAGAGCGGAGCACCACTGGCCAATGCAATGCCCAAACAGAGCGGCAATGCAACAAAGAACACAACAACACTGGCGGGTAAGTCATTCTTTATATTGGAAAAAAAACCTTTGGACTTCTTCACTTCATTCATTTGTACACACCATTAAGAAGCTACAAGTGTAGCACCATGTTCTTAGATTGAAATAAGAACCAGATTAGAATGAGATTAGAACGGGATTGCTAATCAGGCTTTTTTGGCAGAACTACCTTCACCTCAGTTCCTACACCCAATTCAGAGTGGAACGCCAACAAGCCGTGGTGAAGCTCAATGATTTTGGCTGTCAGCGGAATGCCTATGCCTATGCCAGTGATTTTACGTGCATTGTGGGCGCGGTGAAATGGCTGTGTTACTTTGGGAATATCCTCAGGTGGAATGCCAATACCTCGATCTTTAATAGTAACTGTAAAGTTGTCATCAGGCCCATCGGTAATAGCGACTTCTACTGGTTTGTTGAATGAAAACTTGCAAGCATTGTCCAGCAGGTTGATAAAAGCCGTTTCAATCAGGTGAATATTTCCTTTCGATTTCAACCGCAGTTCTGCGCCCGACACAATCACTTTCTGGTCAGGATTCAATAGGTGAAGTTTGCTTATAGCCGATTGAAGAACATCTGTAATCGCAAACACCTCTTCCGGATAGCTGGCTTTCCTGGTATTTATGCCTGACAGCTTGAGCAGGCTATTGACAAGGGTATTCAGCCGATCGGCCTCTTCAGAAATTGAGCTCAGAGAATGAATGTACTCTTCCTTTGTGCGCTCACGTTGCAGGGCAAATTCAGCCTCACCGATAATAGTGGTGAGTGGGTTGCGTATTTCATGCGAGGCGCTGTCAATGAAAGACCGTTGGGTGTCAAAAGCTTCTGCCACCCGATCAAGCAAATTGTTGAATGCAATTGCCAACTGACTCATCTCATCTCCAGCGTTGCCTACATCAAGTCGATCATGAAGGTTGCTCGCACTGATTGAATTGGCCTGACTGATCTTTTGCAGGATGGGATTTAGTATCCACCCCGACACGAAGTAACTCACCAGCACCATAGCGATAATGCAGATGGCCAGCCCAATAAAAATGATGGCAAGGAAATGGTCCATGAGTCGAACTCCGATGTCGTCCTTAGCGGTCAATAGCACCAGGTAATCTTTTCCACCTACATGAAATATCTTTCCCGACCCCTGTCTGTCATTTCTCTCGAAGAATGCTTCTTCATTATTGGTAACGGTCTCCAGAAAAGACTCAGGGTATTCCAACTTTAGTTTTTCCCTGAAGTCTTCCGTGAGTTCTACTACCTCTTCGGTTTCCTCAGGTAGTTTGTTCAAAAACTGTTCTTGAATAGTTCGGAAAGCTTGGTCTGAAAAGTTCTCACGCTCGAGAAACATTTTCTCCGTCACCTCTACACGTTGTTTGAGCCTGTTGTTGAATTCACTTTTACGGTATTCGGAAAAGAAAAAAAACATGGCGAGACCAAAGAACAGCAGCGTGAAAGAAGCCACGATACTAAAGGAAAGAGAAAGTCGCTCTCGCAGTTTCATCAGTGAAGAATCAGGACTCCTTCAATGTATACCCCATGCCAACCACCGTTTTTATCAACTGGTGCTCGAATCCATGGTCTACCTTTTTGCGGAGATAGTTGATGTAAACCTCTACTACATTGGTGCCCAGATCGTGATTGACATCCCATACATTCTCGAGTATATCAATCCTGGATACTACTTTATTCTTGTTTAGCAGCAGGTATTCCAGCAGCCGGTATTCACGTGCAGTAAGTGAGATGACACGTCCTCCGCGTGAAACGTCCTTTGTTTCTCTGTTCATCTCAAGATCCTGGACCTTCAGCACCTGCCCACTGGCAGATTTGCGTCTGCCCAATGCCATCACTCGCGCATGAAGCTCTCTGAGTTTGAAAGGTTTTGTGAGGTAGTCGTCAGCGCCAGTATTTAATCCCTCAACGATGTCGTCAGTGGTACCCGATGCCGTCAGCATCAAGATGGATATCTCCGACCCAAATTCCTTTTTCAGTTGACGACAAACCTCAAGCCCATTCATTTCAGGCATGATGACATCGAGAATAACCACATCGAACTTGTTGCGCTGTGCCATTTTCAGACCAGTCAGGCCATCGAATGCCTGAGTCACTTGCATGCCATTCTCCTCAAGACCCCTCTTTACAAAGGACGATACCTTTTCTTCGTCTTCAACCAGCAGTACTTTCATGCTATTACCTCAGGGTACGAATTAAGGCAATTTTAATTAAATAAGGCATGGTTTAGCATTCCTCACCCGTCTTTAAAATTGTTACTTTAGAGTGTTAAAATTCTCGTCAGCAGCTTGTGAAAAAACTATTCTACATCGGAATCATCGGATTAACACTTTTTGAAATTCTAAAGGTGTATTTCATCATGCCGTTTCCGGGAAGTCAAAGGATGAACTCCATCGACTTTGCTTACTTTCTGCATACTTACCGATGGCACTTTCGAATCATACTGGCCACACTGGCTGTCGCGGGCTCTTTAAAGGCATTTCAAGCTGAGAAGAAGTTGTGGCCTGCCATCACCGCTGCCATTTGTCTTTTCATCATCTATAATTTCAATTTCAAGATGACGGCCGACCACATGTTTTTAGAGCCGACAAATCTTGTATTCAAACCACAATCAGGAAATGAACTTGGCGACACCAGCCTCGTGCTTTCAGTCAAGATTGCCAACGAGGTAAAAGCCTACCCAATTCAGTTCATTGCTTATCACCATAAGGTGCAAGACACCATAGGCAGTCAGCCAGTGCTGATCACCTACTGCAACGTTTGCCGGACTGGCCGGGCCTTTGAGCCCTACGTGGACGGAGAGATTGAACATTTCCGACTGGTAGGAATGGATCACTTTAATGCCATGCTGGAGGATAGCAGAACAGGAAGTTGGTGGCGGCAAGCCAACGGAGAGGCGATCACTGGAAAATTGAAAGGCACAAAACTTGAAGAAATCGAGTCAACGCAGCTGACGGTTGGAAAACTATTTGAACTTTATCCCAATGCATTGGTAATGCAAGCGGACGCTGAATTCATGGACAGCTATGATTCACTCGCTCGTTTTGAACGGGGGAAAAGTGAAAGTGACCTCACCCGAACAGACACGCTTTCGTGGCAAGACAAGTCGTGGGTGGTGGGCATCGACATTAGCGGCAAAGCCAAAGCCTACGATTGGAACGCACTTAAGGCAAATGGCATGATCGAGGACACTTTTGCCGGCAAGGCGCTGGTACTCGTGTTATCCCGTGACGGGCAAAGCTTCGGAGTTTTTGAGAAGGGTGGCCCTCAACCTGCCAGGCTATCAAATGATACTATCTTTATTGATAGTAATGCTTTCGACCTAAGTGGCAGGTCGCTGGCTGACAGCATACCTGATCTGAAACGAATAGCCGCCTATCAGGAATTTTGGCACAGTTGGCGCACCTTTCACCCCCAAACAGCGCGGATGCAACCCTGATCCGACTGAGGGCACCTGGCGTAGACAAAATAATGCCATTGATGTATGCCTGCTCCTGTTTATGAATTTTCCACCAACTAATGCAACTTTTTTTCTGGGGAGATGTTAAACAGCGCATAGGTTACACCTATCAAGGTTGATGTATTCAGATCAGTCTTCAGTAAAAACAACACCGAACAATTGGAATAGAGCAAACCGCTGCCGTATAAGGACACGATATGCCTTGTCTGTAAAATGAAGTTTATATATGTTTGCGCCCCAATGAGGAAGTTGTCAAATAGATTGTTTCTATCACTGGGTTTACTCACCCTGGCAGCGGCTTTCCTCACGGCAAACGTTTCTACAGCAATCGATTTCGATTCTGGGTCGAATCCGGCCTCAACCTCCATTGTCTCCCATCAACATCAGACCTCATCGATTAACTCTCAGGAGTCTGGCCATGCCAAAAAAGACCAAAAATCAGAGGGGGCGATTGAGGTTTACGAGGAGCAAGACAGTGAAAAATCTACCTCCAAGAGATTTTTACAAGTCGGCCAACTCT
>DAORAG010000258.1:0-4827 GCA_035344095.1 Cyclobacteriaceae bacterium
ATCTTCTATATGTGGATTGAGACCTCGGTTTTCATGAACCACAACGATACCCGGTAATTTTTTCTTATTGCCAACAGGTCGGGTTAGTAGCCCTCGCATTTTGCCAGCTCCCTTTGGAGAGTCATACTCCTTATACTCAGAATGTAGCCTTTCATCCTGCATCCTCACCTGTTGAGCTTCCGCGTACCTTGGCATCAAGTAAGCAAGCAATGCAGCTACAGTAATACCGCCTACCGCATGCTTAGACAGCCTGTCAACAAACTGCCTTCTGTCCAACAAATTATGTGCGTACTTATCGTACAGATCAAATACCTCCTGGTTGATGTCTTCTTTACGTATATCCTTCATATCAATGAAATTTAGATTGGTTGAATTGCTAGAAGAATAAATATAAGTGTTTCGAAGACGAAAGTCAGCAGATATTTCGTGCACTAGGAGGCTACGGCCATATGTGGGTGTTGAACAGCTTTTTTAACCGGAATTGTTACGAGGAAAAGTGTGAATTGATGAGGCTGAGTCTCAAAGACAATATTGCCATTCAGGGCGTGCACAGCTTTATTAACAATATATAAACCCAAACCATGGCCCCGCGATTTGATATGGCCCTTAAAGAACATGTTGTAAATACGGTCCCGAACTTCTCGGTCAATACCTACTCCGTTGTCGTAAACACTCAATATCAGATTTTGATCCTTGAACGTAGCGCTTACCCTCACCTCCGGTCGTTTTCTGTTCTCTACCGCACCAAAGTACACTGCATTCTCCACAAGGTTATTGATAATTGATTCTAATAAGTTCTCGTCAGTGATTATCTCTAAATCGGACGGACAATCTATTATAAATAACTCGTTGTGTCTGAGAATAAATTCACTAAACCTGTACTCTACTTTCTTTATGATATCAATGACCTTAACCCTGGCATGACGCTCCGAGCCGGCTATCTCACTCACCATCTCAAGTTTCTCCAATAGTCGATCCATGTTGTGCATCGTGTCTCCCACTTTGTCGATCAGCTCGTCTTTTGTCAGGTAGGGAGAAATGTTGACTAATCCCTTAATCGAGCAAAGCGGTGAACGTAAATCGTGAGAAGCACGATATAAGAACGTATCAAGTTCTTCATTTGCCTCGCGCAACATGGTGGTTCTTTGATGCACGATCTCTTCGAGATTTTCATTCATCTGAATCACTTCGTTGTTGGCTTTGATCAATTGCTTCTTTTGCTTTCTGAGCCGATTACTAAAGTACACAAGCAACAGGGCAACCGCACTGAGCAACGCAAGAACTCCGGCAGCGATCAACATCTGCTCTCTAAATAGCTTTTGCTCTTGTAGTCTCTTGGATTCGCTCTCGGACAACTGACTCTCCAGTCGTTCAACGTCAAAATATTTCTCTTTCAATCCGTTGATGATCTGGCGATAGTCATTATGATTTTCGAAGAATCGACTTTCATTCTCAGACAGCAGCGATTCCAATGCATTTAGGTCGTCCAATAGTCCCTTCCGTTCCTCCTGACTTAGTGTGGAAAATCCGGAATTCAGCTTACTTTCAATTACAGCAATCTTATTATTAAACTCTTCGCGCTGCTGCTGCAACAAACGATCTTCGCTTCCCACCTGGTTCAAAAGGTTCTTAATGTCTTCATTAACAAAAGAGGTGTTCGATATTCTATCGAGATAGGTTTGACGCTGGACGATTGAGTCCTTCACTTCTGCAAATAGTTGGGCAAATTTTTCATCAAGTTGCCTTTTGTCACTTTCGGATAGTGGAGTATACTTTCCAATCGAGTTGAACAATCCCGAGAGTGACCTTACAGTATCAAGTGACTTCGCATCAAGTCTGATTGAACTGCTTGTTATTGTTTGCGGCTGTGTAGACGTAATTTCCATTGGAATTAATTCAACGATCAATCTTGGGTTATCTCCACCGAGCAATTCCAATACGCGATGGCCTTCAACCTTAAACTGAGTCTTCGTTGAAATATTTTCATTTAGCGGCAATGGCAACTCAATTCTACCGTGATCATCAGAAGTTGCTTGTATCATTTGTTGGCCTTGGTAGGTCACACGTAGGGATGAAGCAGGCTTGGTATCCTGGTATTGGATAGTGAGATTAACCAGCTGGTAACTTTTTTTTCGAATAATCACCTCCAACACACCTTTACTATAATTCCACGAAGCCGGCTCAAGCGTGTTATCACTTACTTTAATATTTTTTACCGGAAGGTCATTGTCAGTTAGCTCAATAAACGCAATTCCCTTTTTATCAAGTGCGATAAACTCACCATTGTTAATCGACATCGCCAATCCAGCAATGGGTTTCAAATCTTCACCAGACGCTCGTATTTGTACCAGCTGGGTGTTTTGACTAAGGGCTGGCGTTATTGCCAGCAGCATAAGACCAAGGCCTAGTAACGCTTGACTCCAAAGAGATAAATTACTCCTTTTCATTTTGGGTCGTCCTTTCGTTGACTCTTGAATAGATCACTAATTACCACGATCTGGTAGTCGCTTGACTCCTTTCGTTCCTTGGGTATCTCCATGACGGCCACGTGCTCGTCATTTTCTAACCCCTCAATCCGCAATATGTATTTACTGAAATAGGGTATCACCACAGAAAAATTTCCTTCTCGATCAGTAGTCCCCTCATAGACGGAGGCGGATCGATAGGTATCGACCAGCTTTAGCCGTGCATGTGGCATGGGCTTCAATTCACTTGAATCGCTCCAGGTATGTTCTTTTAGTTTGATGGTTCCAGCAACTGTGACGGGATAAGTCTGCAGGTCCATCGAAAGGGCGTATATGTCATCATCATATCCGCCATTGGCTCTATTCGATGAGACAAAGCCACTTTCACTCAATGAATCTATGTAAATAGCGAAGTCATCCCAACTCGAGTTAACCGGGAATCCTACATTCACTGGTTCACCAATGCCCTCCGGATAGATTACGGCCTTATAAATATCGAGGCCACCAAGACCTGCTAAACCATTCGAAGAAAAATACAACGCATTTGAATTATGTAGGAACGGGAATACTTCATCACAACGCGTATTTATCGCTTCTCCTAAATTCTCAGGGGGAGTCCATTTGCCGCTCACCTTTTCTGATTTATAAAGGTCTTTACCACCAAAACCATTTTTCATATCACTGCTGAAATAGAGTAATGTCCCGTCCTCATTTATGGTAGGATCAGTATTTGAATACTCGCTGCTGTTGTATGGGAATGATTCAAATACTTTCCAGTGGTTATTCTTTTTCTCTGCAAACAACAGTTGAAGATGTCTTGTCCCCCCGGCTGATGCCTTTGGCGAGCTGGTTGCGAAAACGGCTTTCGTTTCATTATCAAAAAAGGATACCGATCCGGACTGCCACTTAGACTCCAGTCCTGCCATTGGCTCGACATCTTCAAATCTGAGATAGAGTGTACCAGCAATGGTGTCGTACGATGTCCTGGCATGAAATATCTTATAAAATGATGAACCGGTTGTTGCGTTTCGCTTTTCAATCAGTTCACTTTGGTCCTGGTTGGAAACAAAAGCTATTCCCTCATGATAAGGCAGTGCCGCAAGTTCTCCGGCAGTCGAATTAATTGAAAGCGGTTCCAATGTAAAGTGTGCTGAGTCCTCAAATAGGTTTTGAATGTTATCAAGTTGCCAGATCTTTTTCATGAGCAAGCGATCTCCTGGTCTCGCCTTCAGGCATTCCCGATAGCACTCTGCTGCCCTTGTATAATTTTGAGTGCTGGCAAAAGATTCCGCCAGCGCAAACAAATCATCATAGCTTAACTGGGTCAGATCCGTGGATGATCGTCTGTAAGATTCGACTGCTTTGTCATACTCCTTGAGCGCATAAAATGACCGGGCCAAATTAAGTAGTAACCTCTTATCCCCGGGTCTTTTGGCCAGTGCATCGTTAAAAAGCGGGATGGCTTTCGCATAGTTCTTGCTGTTGTAAGCTGAAATAGCCAAGGCCGCATCGCTCTTAAATAGGCCAAAGACATTTTCCTGACTGAATCCATACAGGCTGCTTAGTACTATCGCTATGGTGATACCTAACTTCATTCAAACTACCTCGGTGATGACACGCGCGAAGCGGAATACACAAACTTGTATTTGATCATGATCTCATGCGATCCCGTGCCAAAACCTGACGTATTACCTACCGGATAGTCATATGCATATCCAGCAGCAAACTGGGAAGTAATCTCCGCTTTAACCAGCCCGGCTATGGACTCACCTTTTCTATACGAAGCACCCAAAGCGAGAACGGACTTATAAATGAGCATGACATTCGCATCGAATGAGACAGGTACACCTTGCAAGCATTTGATCAACGCACTAGGTTCCGCTTCGAAATTCAAGCCAAGGGGTACACGATACTTTGCAAATAAAAACAGATTTGTGGTGGCAAAATCAACCTTCAGCGTATCGCCTACGGATAGGTTTTTTGGAAGCAAGGATGGTGCTGAAAGACCTGCGTCAAATCGCCTGGACTTAAAATAAAAACCCACACCTAAGTCCATAAAACTTTTTGAAATACTGGCGTTGGCTACCAATGGATCTGTAACTGTACCCGTGAGAATCGAAGCATAGTCGGAACGCCTCATGTTGATCCCGGCCAGCATGCCCATCGAGAGGGAAGAATTTGGCCCGGTTTGCAAATGATACGATGCGTTGCCTTGCACAAATTGGTTCTGATGAATGCCAATCTTATCATTTACCAAATTGACTCCAAAGCCAAGTTTTTTTCTCTTTGAAAGGGCGTGCATCGTCAGCGCCTGCGTGGTTGGAGCGTTTGGAATTCCAGACCATTGCTGTCTGTTTAAAAA